>CAYZSM010000097.1:0-3532 GCA_964481105.1 uncultured Candidatus Saccharibacteria bacterium
GTGGTAGGTGGTGCAGGCCGAAGTTCCAATCAGCGCTCCATCTCGATAAATCTTATAGCCAGCGACGGCAACATCGTCGGTTGAAGCATTCCAGGCCAGATTCACCGAAGTATCCAAGATAGCGGTGGTATGGGGATTAGCCGGAATGGTCGGCGGCGTAACGTCATTGGAGCTGCTGGTTAAAAACGGCGCTGACTGATTGGAAGCGTTCCCGGTGGCGTCAAAGGCACTGACGGTGTACGTATAAGAGCTGCTAACCGTCAAACCAGTGTCAGTGTAAGAAGTTCCGCCGACTGAACCAATCAGGCTGCCGTTGCGGTACACATGATAGCCGCTGACACCAATATCATCGGTGGAAGCATCCCAGGCTAGGGTAATAGTCGACACCGTGCTACCGGATTTATGGAGATTGTCCGGCACGCTGGGTGGGGCAGTATCTGGTGATGTCGAGGCAATTAGCGTCGTGGATAAAGTCGAACTGTTGTTCGCGGCATCGCGGGCCACAACATTATAGTTATAGCCGCTGTAGACGGCCAGGCCGGTATCGGTATAGGTAGTGCCGGCTTGAGTACGTACCAGCAAGCCATTCCGATAAATGTCATAGTTAGTAACTCCAACATTATCCGAGGAGGCGTTCCAGGCCAGACTCACCGAAGAAGTGGTTTGTCCGGTTTGATGTAAATTGGCCGGTACGCTGGGCGGCAACGTGTCAACCAGGGTGGAGGTAACGACCGCTGGCGATTGAGCGGATTCATTGGGGATAGCATCGTAGGCGCTCACCGTATAGCTGTAGCCGGTGTTAGGCACCAAACCGCTGTCGGTAAAGCTGGTACTGGCTGGTGCGCCGACCAAGCTGCCGTTGCGGTAAATATGATAGCCGACAACCGCCACATCATCAGTTGCAGCATTCCAAGTAAGATCAATCGCTGTGGCCGACCGTCCGGTAACTTGCAGCCCGGTAGGAACACTGGGAGGAGTAATATCCGGCGTCGCCCCTACCATAGCCGCCCAGACACCCTGGCCGCCGCTGATTATCAGCACTCCGACAATTAATTCCAGCAGGTGCGTCAGCAGTGGCCACCGATGACGGCCGCGCGACCAGCGGGAAGAATAAATAACTTTCATGGCTCTTGGTTTTTTTGTTACGTCAGGCGCTCACACATGACTCTAGGGGTCTACAGAGATAATTGTAGCATGCACACTGCTTAAACACTACTGTTTTAACGCCGGTAAATTCGGCTTATCCACATAGTGGATAAAATGTAAAAAATCGTACAGTATTCGCAAACTTGCCGGCCTACAATGAGCTCTACATACGAGGTAATTGAGAAATTTATAAGGGAGGAGGGTAGTATGACGAATATTATTATCAAACAACGAATCGCATCAGCTGTCAGCACCATAGTTATGGTCTGCTTTGGATTTACGGGCTTTGCGTCCGCCGATACCATGAATACCATCACTAATACTGGAGCTGACTCCACCAACACTATTGAAACCACCGAAGAAAACACCTGCGACATTACCAACAATAATGACGTCGACGTTACGAACACCAACGAACAAACCGCTACCAGCGGCTCAGTCGATGCCAATGAAAATACTACCGTCGGCGACGTCACAAGCGGTGACGCCACTAATACCAGCACTGTTGTCTTGTCAGTTATTATCGACAATAGCAGTGATCAGCCGCCTATCACGGCCAATCCCATTACTAATGACGACCCTTGCGCCCCTGCGCCAGCCAGCAATCAGGGTGGCAGCATCGGCAATACTGGAGCCGGTTCCACAAACGTAATCAGTTCTTCGGCCCGCAACTTAGCAGGACACTCCAACAATAATTTCCTGCGCTTCAATAATCGCAATCACCAGTTTGCCGGCAGCGGCTTCGTTTCCAGCCGCGCCAATACCAGCGCTGGCTCTGTCGCTTCTGGCCCAGCCAGTAATGCCAGCGCGCCCAGCGTTGCAGCAACGGTAGCAAGTCCTTCGGGAGGGGGTATGGGCGGCGGCAGTCCCACTCCGGCACCAAACCGCGTCAATTCCATCAGTAACACTGGTGCTGACTCCACCAACACCATCTCCCAGTCCACCAGCAATACCACCAGTGTCACCAACTACAACAATGTTTCGGCAGCCTCCTACAACGACCAAACCGCCAACAGCGGTTCAGTGGACGCCAATCAGAACACTACCGTCGGCGGCGCAGCCAGCGGCACAGCCGCCAACGCCAGCGGAGTTACTGAAGCTGTACATTTGAGCAGCTAAACAAAAATTACTTCCGGGGGCACGACCAAGTAAAAAGCTCGGTTTTGAGAACTGAGCTTTTTACTTGGTGACCCTACTGAATTCGGAATGGAACCTTATTGGCAAAAAAATACTGGGCGGGCATAAGCTAGTAGGCAACTGAACGGTACTTTTATCTTAGTAAGTTTAGCTAGACAGCATCCTCAATCGTGTTATCCAAAGAAGCCGATTCAGTTGTACTACTGCTACCATTACCGTTACCATTGCCATTTATTTTTTTAATTTGCTCAGCAAGCTCAGAAGAAACGGTTATCGATATATTGCCCTTGTCCTGTTCAATGCGGAGCATTTCAGGATTAGCACCGTTTATTAAATCTAATATTTTTTCCACCTTTTCTTCCTGCTCATATTTTTCAGCGAAAACCGGAAATTTAATATCTCGGCCGTGACGACGCACAAAGTCAGCCTTTTGAGTACGTCGTGCGCGCTTTTCAGCAGGCTCAAAAATATAATAACCGAATCGGCCGAGTAGGGCGGCTGGAAACTCGGGAATCCCTGTAAGCTTACCAAATTCAAGTCCAACTTTGGCTGCTGCCAATCTTAAGGCAATGTCACCCGCACTGCGGACTTTGTGGGTATGTGAATCGGCCAGGTGTTGTGCCTCATGTGCAAGCAGCCCCATCGTGCCACCGGCATGCCGAGAAGCTTCTGCATTAATGGGATCAACATGAATTGTTTTAGTATATGGAAGGTGGAAGCCCTCTAGTGAGACCACCCAACTTGCTACTTTAGGTAAGCCATCTGAGTAAAGCTTAATTTTAGGGTTAATGTCCGTAGGTACACCAATGTCATTGTGCAGAAGCTCAGCTAAACCATCATAATTAACCTCAGGCATGCCGAGCTTATTTATGACTCTATGACGAACAAATACTTCAGGATGTCCGGGTTCATAACCCTCAGGGCGTTCGTAAACCCGCGACTCCGCAAATCTAGGCATTAAAGACATGGGTAAAAGTATACTTCAAAGTGATAAATAAGTCAACCATAAAATATATTACCTAGTTAGTCAAAAATAGGGGGAATCAGTCATCCCTGCGGGCTGACTGGAAACTTCTTCCAGTGCTCGATGCAAGCATCTGTGCGCTTCAGTCGTTATCGAACCGGGGTTCGCTTCATTTCGCTCCGCGAAATAACCACATAAAAAGCCCAACTGATGGCTGGGCTTTTTATGTGGTGACCTCATGGGGAATAAGCCTACGGCTTGCGATCTTGCGGCGTGCTCGCTGCT
>CAYZSM010000098.1:0-3529 GCA_964481105.1 uncultured Candidatus Saccharibacteria bacterium
AATCAGACGACTGCCGGCCAAAACCTATCCATCCCCTCGCCAACCGATACAACTTCCGGCCGGATCACCTACTTTAACAATGTCGGATCGGCCAGCTTCACCATTGGCAGCGTCACCCTAGCGCCCGGTGCTTCGGCGTCTTATATATGGAACGGCAGCAGCTGGATTGCTTTGACCACCGGTTCCAGCTCTTCCGGTGTCAGTATTATCGGCGCTATTGATAGTCAGACTAAATCCGCTAATGGCGCGGTGATCTCCGGTTCTACACTATACCTTCAATCCGCCGATGCCACATTCCCCGGGCTGGTCACCACTGGCGCCCAGACGTTGGCGGGCAATAAAACCTTTAGCGGCGTCACCAGTTTTAACGGCAATGTCTCAATCACCGGCAGCAATACCTTTACGGTAGGAACAGGTACCGTCACGTTGGGCTCCCTGGGCGCTGGGCTTGTTCAATCCAATGCCAGCGGTGTGCTGAGCAGCGGAGCAGTGGACCGCAACAGTGCCACCTTCTTTAATACTGCTCTGACGGTGTCGAATGGCGGTAGTGGATTAGCGACTACAACTCCTTACGGCATCTTAACCGGTGGCACTACGGCAACCGGTAACTTCCAGCAAATCGGTACCGGCAGCGCCGGCCAGGTCCTATTGTCTGGAGGAGCCGGAGCACTGCCCAGTTTCCAGAATGCCACCGCCGCCAACACCTGTTCTGACTGCTTAATCCAAAATCCATTGACTACCGCTCGCAACACCATAGCTCCAACGACGAACAGTGTCGTCGGTTTAACCGTCAATGGCACTACCGGCACTGCTGCTACGGCCGTAAATATCGTTCAAACCGGTAACGCGGCAAATCTGGTATTGTCTAATACTGCCAGCACCGCCGGCAACTTGGTTTCCTTGACCCAAAACACCAGCGCTTACACTGGTACGGCCGTCTTAGTAAATCTGGCGGCCGGTTCCGGTTCGTTTGCCTCCGGTAATTTCATTGATCTACAGAAAAATAGTGTTTCGCAGTTCAAGATCGACAATGTCGGGACAGTCAGTCAGCTCGGAGACTTGAACATTAATACCAATAAATTCCAGGTGACTGCCGCTAGTGGTAATACCACGATTGCTGGCACTTTAGGAGTAGCGGCCCTGGGTACCTTTACCGGCGGCCTGACAGTCGGCAACAGCTCGCCGTTCATTAATACCGGCAGTACCACCTTTAGTTCAGTCGCTATTGCGAACCATACCAGTAGCAGTACTATCGGCAGCGCTGCCACCACTGTTGATGTGGCCACCACATTTGACGTTACTCAGACCACCAGCGGTGTTACCCTGACATTCCCCAGTCCAACCATTACAACCTCCGGTCGGATTGCGTACGTAAACAGTCTGGCAGGGAACGCCGACTTTACGATGTATGGTGTGAACATTACCGCCGGCAACAGTGCGGCCTTCATCTGGAACGGCACGGCTTGGATAGCTACCAGCAGCGGTACCAGTTCCGGTAACGGCGTGACCAGTATTGGTGCGCTCGATACGCCGACAAAGAGTGCCGATGGGGCCCATATTTCCGGTTCCACGCTGTACCTCCAGTCCGCCGATGCCACATTCCCCGGCCTGGTCACGACCGGCATCCAAACTTTTGCCGGTGATAAAACTTTTAACGGTGCTTTAACCGTTCAGGGTACCGGTACCTTTAACGGCGATCTGACAATCGCCACCGGTCATACCTTTACCAATGCCAGCAGCACCTTGCTGACTTCCAAACCTATTGCCAATCACGCCACTGGCGGTACTATCGGCAGCGCTGCCACCACTGTTGACGTGGCCACCACCTTTGATGTTACTCAGACTACCGCCGCTCAAACGTTGACTTTGCCGAATCCAACGGTTACAACTTCCGGGCGCATTGTCTATATAAATAGCCTGTCTGGGAACGCTAGCTTCATAATGTATGGCGTAAACATTACCGCCGGCAATAGCGCCGGATTCATCTGGAACGGTACGGCATGGGTAGCTACCAGTGCCGGTACCAGCAGCGGTAACGGTGTAACCAGTATTGGCGCTATTGACACTCAAACCAAGAGCGCCAACGGTGCGGTGATCTCCGGCTCCAGCTTATTCCTTCAAAGCGCCGATGCCACATTCCCCGGACTGGTCACTACCGGTATCCAAACCTTTGCCGGCGCTAAAAACTTTACTGGCAATACTGATATAGACGGCACCCTAACAGTAGGCACTGCCAACGCCTTCACCATCAACGCCACCGGCGCCATCACCGCCGCCACCGGCATCACCAGTAGTGGTACCATCCAGTTCAGTGGGCTCTCTACCAATGGCCTGGTCTTCACTAGCGGCGGCAACGGTACCCTCAATAGTGGTGCCCTAGACCGTAACAGTGCCACCTACTTCAATACAGTGCTTACCGTAGCGAACGGCGGAACCGGAGTCAATACATTAGCCAGTAACGGCATCCTCTACGGCAATGGCAGCGGTGCCATTCAGGCAACCGCCGCCGCTGCTAATAGTATTCTGGCTACTGATGGCAGCAGCGTACCAGGTCTTACTCAAACTCTGCCAGTCGCCGTCCAGGGCAATATCACCCAAACTGGTGCTCTAGCCGCTGGCAGCATTACGTCTGGCTTTGGCACTATTTCAACCGGGAATAATATTACGACTACCGCGGCACTACAGGGCGGTACGCTGAGCGTGGCCGGCGGATTATTCGCCGTCAATAGCAGCGGCCAAGTGACGTATGCGAACGGCGCCAGCGATACCAGTGCTGTAGTATGTCGCAATGCCGCCGGTCAGCTAGCCGCCTGCACTAGCAGTTTTGAAACCACTACTGGCACTGATTTCATCCGTAACCAAACAACAGTCCAAACAGCTGCTAATTTCTACATTCGATCAGCGGCTGTTGGATCGGTCGCCGGAGTAATCGAAGGCGCTAACGGCCAAACTGCCGACTTATTGCGGCTAAACACCTTTAATGGCACCACCAGCACCACGGTCGCCAAATTTGATAATATCGGCAACTTAACCGCCGTTGCCGGAACGTTTAGCGGCAATCTGAGTACTGACGGTAACACCACCCTGGGGAATGCCTCCAGCGATACTGTAACGATCAATGGCACAGCGGTTAGCATCCCGAATAACTTGAACTTTGATTCCAACACCTTATTTATAGACGCCGCCAATAATCGAATCGGCATTGGCAACGCCGCGCCGGGCGCCGGTCTGGATATTATCCCGGCAGTCAATACTACGGCCGTGCAGAGCAGCGGCTTTTCTTTGACCGGCTCAAATGCTCAATCGCTGGTGGATCTGAGCGGCACCTGGAATACCAGCGGTACTCCTACCGGTATCAAGCTGAATATTACTGACACAGCCTCGGCCGCCGGATCGTCACTATTGGATTTACAAGTCGGTGGCAACAGCAAGTTCCGGGTGGATAAAACCGGCGGCCTGAATATTAATAGCGGTGCCTTCACCATCAACGCCACCGGCGCCATTACCGCCGCCACCGGTATCACTAGCA
>CAYZSM010000099.1:0-3519 GCA_964481105.1 uncultured Candidatus Saccharibacteria bacterium
CGTCGGGATTCGTGGCGCTCGCTACCCAGCACAAACAAACCGCCAAGTTCTTTAATTCCTTCGCCCAGCACAATATCGGTGCCGCGGCCGGCAATGTTGGTGGCCAGCGTCACGGCGCCCTTCTCTCCGGCCTGGGCAACAATTTTAGCTTCGCGCTCGTTGTTTTTGGCGTTCAGCACCTGATGCGGAATTCCGGCCTTGGTCAGCAACTGCCCCAGTTTTTCGTTCTTTTCGATGGATACGGTACCGATCAGCACTGGCTGACCTTTGGTATGCAGCGTTTGGATTTCGCGGATGATTGCTTTGAACTTGCCCTTTTCGGTGCGATAAATGCGGTCGGTGCGGTCAATACGGGCAATTTTGCGGTTCGAAGGAATTTCGACGACGTCCAGCTTGTAAATCTGGTGGAATTCCTCGGCTTCGGTCATGGCCGTGCCGGTCATGCCGGCCAGTTTCTCGTACAGACGGAAATAATTCTGGAAAGAAATAGTCGCCAGGGTCATCGATTCTTGCTGGACTTCCACGCCCTCTTTAGCTTCAATTGCCTGGTGCAGGCCTTCGTTATAGCGGCGGCCGGCTAGCAAACGGCCGGTGAATTCATCGACAATCACCACTTCGCCTTCTTTGGTCACCACATAATCTTTATCACGCGTAAACAGTGCGTGGGCCCGCAGCGCCTGCTGCAAGTGATAAATGGTGCGAATATTATCCGAACCGTACAAATTCTCGATGCCGAGGATTTTTTGGACTTTTTCGACGCCGTCATTAGTCAGAATAACAGTTTTGCGCTTTTCATCAGTTTCAAAATGCTTGTCTTTTTGCAATTGGCGCACCACCTTGGAAAATTGAGCATAGGCGGTGCCGCTAGTGACACTCGGCGCGCTGTTGATCAGCGGCGTGCGCGCTTCATCAATCAAGATGGAGTCGACTTCGTCGACGATGGCATAGTGCAAGTCGCGCTGACGCAGCTGGTCTTGCTCGCGCACCATATTGTCGCGCAGGTAATCAAAACCGTATTCGTTATTGGTGCCATAAGTAATGTCGGCAGCGTAGGCTTCCTGGCGAGTCGCCGGTTTGAGATGACGGAAACGTTCATCCTCGTGCTCGGTATTGGTAAACTTGGAATCGTATACAAAGCTGTGGTCACCCATGATCACCCCGGTAGTCATGCCCAGAAAATCATAGACCTGAGCCATCCAACCAGCGTCACGCTGAGCCAGATAATCGTTAACCGTCACCACATGCACACCCTTTTCAGTCAGGGCATTGAGATAAACCGGCGCCGTGGCCACCAAGGTTTTACCCTCACCGGTTTTCATTTCGCTAACGTTGCCTTCGTGCAACACCATGCCGCCAATTAGCTGAACGTCGAAATGGCGTTGGCCAAGTGCCCGGGTGGCCGCCTCGCGCACGACGGCAAAGGCATCCGGCAAAATAGCATCCAATGATTCTTTTTTCAGGCGATTTTTCAGTACTTCGGTCTGGCCCTTCAGCTCTTTATCGTTCATGCTTTTGTATTTGTCGCCGAGCTCATTGATAACTTTGACGCGCTTGCGCAGCCGCTTGACCGTGCGAGCCTGCGGATCACCCAAAATCTTCTTAAATACAATATTCATAGATCTCTTGATATCCCCCGGTTACGAATCGCTGACAAACTCTATAGACTATAATTATAGCTGTTTTTTATGCCGAATGCGACCGGAAAATCTGATTTATCTATTGCTGAATGAACTTAGGAGGCGGGATTTGATTATCAAGATTTGAGGGTAAAACTGCTCTCTTGGGGGGCCATTCCAATTCTTCTCCCGCTTTGATCATTTGTTGTCGCTTGAGGGTGCGAACCGTGTCGGGTAATTTACCGAATGCTTGGCTGAGTTGCCAGAGGTGAGCCCAGACGTCGTAGTGCGAGAGGTCTTGATCATCAATCCCCTTTGACAAATCACGCTCCATGGCACCGGGTAGCGTGCTTGCAACTGCGGCTTTACCGCGGCGCAAAGCATTTGGGACTACCTGACGGCCCTCATGAATCTGAACTACACCTTCAGCGTCTGCCGTTAAACGCAATTTTGAAATTTCTGGGATATATAAGCGGTTAGTTTCAGCAGGTGTCAGCGGTTTTTGCTGTGCAGCATCATTAAAGCGCTGGTCGCGCACTGCTGTAAACGGTTTGGCCGGAACGCGAACCACAAACAAATCCGGACGATGTGGCGGCAATGCTATAGCTGCCCTGTGTAATAGAAGTTCCTGCTGGCCACCTTGGTTTTTTTCACCAATAACATAGTAAGGCCCTTCATTATTGAGTTCACGGCCTTTCCACCACACCAAACCGTACTTTAGCCATGCCAGATCGGCTAGATCGTCAGTTTCCATACCTTCTTTTGTGGCTTCGCGGTGAGAAAATGGTAAATCTTCGAGAACTTTACCGAGCAACTGCATATTGTCTTCAGCATCGCGAGCCCGATCAAGGGCTGTTTCCACGGCGACACCGCCTAACATGCCATTGAGTCCATCCCGCACTTCTTCATATTTCGGGCCGGAACGTTCAAATAGCTGCGCTCCATATATTGCCAAATCATAACCATGCTGATTCATGTATTTAGTATACCATAATATATGAATTTAAGCAAAGTTTAGTTACTCGGAACTGGAGCGGCGGCGAAACCGAGCAACAAGATGCCGGACCGTTTTGCCATTGCCGTGCAAATCTTTGTACTTTTGGAGTTGTTGCTTGAGCTTGGCTTCCACAATATCCACCGCGGCATACATGTTCAAGGCGTTTTCTTTAACGATAATGGTTTGGTGCGGCAAGTAGAGCGTTACTTCGCAGCGGGCTCGCTCGCTGCCCTTGGTTTTGGTTTCTTTCAGGTGGACTTCGGCATGGGCACTCTCCCGGTTATGCCGGGAAATATAACGATCCAAGCCGCCAATTTTCCTCATTACATAGCCCGGAGTTTCGCATCAACGATGGCATGCACTCCTTGAATTTCAAACTTTTTTAACATTTTTTCCTCCTTATATCGTGATTCTGCCACCTATATAAGGCCGCAAGACTTCGGGTATGGTAATCTGGCCCTCAGCAGTTTGGTAGTTTTCAATAATCGCTTTTAGGATGCGGCCCAGCGCGAAGGCCGTGGCATCGTTGGTGTGCACCAGTTCGGTTTCACCACTGGCCCCGATTCGGCGAACACGGATTTTGAGGTCGCGGGCCTGATAATCACTCATGTAATCGGCGGTGTGCGTTTCGCGGTATTTACCCTGGCCGGGAAACCAGCATTCGATATCGACACCACGGGCGTTCGGTTTGCCAATGTCAAAAGTGGATTTTTGCAGCACCCGGTACGGTAATCCCAGTTGCTGAACTAAATATTCCTGGATGGCCACTTGCAGCAAGTGCTCGTCGCGGCCGGTTTCGGCGGTCGAGAAAACCTCCATTTCCAGCTTGTCGAACTGATGCATCCGAAAAATGCCTTCCATATCTTTGCCGTAGGTGCCGGCCTCACGCCGAAAGCTGGTGCTGTA
>CAYZSM010000100.1:0-3454 GCA_964481105.1 uncultured Candidatus Saccharibacteria bacterium
CGCCTTCCAGTGTGATTTTTCCATGTTGTTGGCTTTGAGGAAATTTTCGAACTGCACCCGGGCAACTTTGAAGTCTTTGCTGAGGCCAATCAGATGAGTTTCAGTGTTGAATGGTAAATCCAGAGTATATATTAAGGCGCCGTCATTGACGTAGCCCATGTCGTGAGTTTCACCCGTTGGCGGCGGTCCGGTCAACAAAAATGAATAGCGCATGCCGTTCACTTTGCCGCGTTTGGCGTTGAACAAGCTGTGTCCAAGCGTGAAAAACGAGATAATTGCCGAACCCTCGGCATCGGTGAGGCCTGGCGCTCGGCGATCGAGTAGCCGGCCAAGGCTGAACTTCTTGTTGACAATTGCCCCAATCAAAAATACCGCCATACCCAGCAGCAGCCACAGTTGTAGGGTGCTGTTCGGACTGGCGTATTGCATGGCTTAATCATACCGTACTTACGGCTTCTGGTATGATGAGCATATGAATGCGGCTGTGGTTATAAAGGATTTGTCGGTTACGCTCGGCAAGAATTTTGTGGCTCTGAAAAATATTAGTCTGGAATTGCCAGCCGGTAAAACTATTGGTTTTATCGGGCCGTCCGGGGCCGGGAAGACGACCTTGATTCGGGGAATTGTCGGGGCTCTAGGCGTGACGCCCGGCACGATTGAGGTGTTAGGACAGCCGGCCGGCATGCCGGCGCTCAGGCAGCAAGTCAGCTATATGACTCAGGAATTGTCGGTCTATCCAGACTTAACTGCCCGGCAAAACATTGCTTATTTTGCGGCCATGCTCGGCACGCCGCGCTCGGCTGCCGCAAAAATGATCACCGATGCCCTCGAAGCCGTGGATTTAAGTGAGCAAGCAGACATTTTAGTGGCTGATTTATCGGGCGGTCAAAAGCAGCGGTTAGGTTTGGCGATTGCTTTACTAGGATCACGGCAACTGATGGTATTGGATGAGCCGACGGTCGGCTTGGATCCGGTGCTGCGCCAAAAACTGTGGGCGTTGTTTGATCGACTGGCAGAGCAGGGAACGACCCTGATTATTTCCAGCCACTCCATGGATGAAGCCGAACGCTGCGATGATTTGGTGTTGATCCGTGCCGGCGAGCTGGTTGCCCATAGTTCACCGCGTGAATTGTTGAAAAAAACCGGTTGCAGCAGCGTCGAACAGAGCTTTTTGAAACTAGCCGGAGCAACCAAATGAGTCCGGCAAAAACACTAGCCACGACCCGGCGAGTGCTAACACAGCTGCGTCATGATCATCGCACGCTCGGCTTGCTATTCGTGGTGCCGATTGTACTGATTGTGCTCCTGAAATATGTATTTGAGGGGGAGCCGGGCCTGTTTGACCACATCGCACCGCTGCTACTAGGCATTTTCCCGATGATTATGATGTTTTTGGTGACTTCAATTGCCACCTTGCGTGAACGCCGCAGTGGCACTCTGGCCCGCTTATTAACCATGCCAGTCGGAAAATTTGATTTCATTGCCGGCTACGCGCTGGCATTTTCGTTGATCGCTTTGGTGCAAGCGTTGCTAGCAAGTTTTGTGATGCTCGGCGTACTCAATGTTAATGTCGAAGGCGGCGCACTGCCAACGATTTTCGGCGCCTTGACGGCGGCCTTTCTTGGCACCTCTCTGGGGTTGCTGGTCAGTGCCTTTGCCCGCAGCGAATTCCAAGCTGTGCAATTCATGCCGGCCTTTTTGTTCCCGCAGCTGCTGACCTGTGGTTTGTTTGTGCCGCGAGAAGTCATGGCCCGCCCGCTGCAATTGTTCGCTGATATCATGCCGCTCACCTACAGCGTAGATGCGATGAAGCAAGTAACTACCCAAATGCTGTGTATAGCGTGGTCTTCAATTTATCTTCAAGATGTGCTGATTGTGATCGGCTATGCCCTGGCCGCGCTGATTCTTGGCTCGATTACCATTCGCCGCCGGTCGTAACTGGAGGATTGCCATTACTTCCTGGAGTATTGCTTTGGGGGTCCTGATTGCCAGGATTTGGGCTGGGGCTGCCAGGATTTGAGTTACCAATATTTTGACCGATACTTTGGGCAACGGCGTTGGCAATAGCGGCTTGACCTTGGGCGGTGGGGTGCAGCGGCGCAGCTTCGTTGAGATTTTGGAACCATGAAGCGTTAGAACAGAGGTCATGACCACTGAAATCTATTGGCACAAAGGTGGCAAAACCAGAAGCATTGGCGCCCTCACTCAGGGTTTGGTTTAGAGCGTCCAGTTCCATGCTTAGCCAGGAAATTTCGTCGGCGGTTAGGGCTGTTTGCTGATTGGCACAAGCCGGCGAAACTGGGTTTGGGTAACCGGTAATAATCGTCGGTGGCGGATTGCCGCCGCTGCGCGAGCGGATGGTATCAAACATGATGCTCAGCTTGGCCGCCAAAGCGCTTCTAAGACCGTCGGCCACGAATGTATCAGTCGCCGTGGCGCAGGTGCTGCTGGCGCATTTCTGTATAAAAGCCAGCCACTGCATATCATTGGCACCGGCAGTAATGGTGATCAACTGTGGTGTGCCGCCGGAAAAAGCCCCATCTAACTGCGGTGGAATGTTTGGTCCGCTGACTCCCTGATTGGTGAATAAATCACCGACGGTAGCCCCACTGCAGGCCAAGTGTAATATGTTTAGATGTACAGATTGAGCGACAAGATTTGGATAAGCTTGGCTGGAACGGCCGCAACGGGCGTCATTGTCAGATGGCGGCAAGCCTAAACCGGCAGCCACGGAATCGCCTAGGGCAGCATAGGTATTACCGGGATTCGGATTTGGATTTGGGTTCGGATTTGGGTTGGGGTTAGGACTAGGATTTGGGTTTGGATTGGGATTTGGCGTGGGATTGGGCACCGGAGCCAAGCCAGGACTGCCGACGGCAATATCGGTACCGCGCATTACATTAAAGATGATGTTGTTTGGTTGACCGGTCGCATCGACTCCTTGATCAACGTTCGAGATAATGCCGTTGGAATTGGGTATATTGCTGCTCGTGTCGGGAGTACTGTTCACGTTTGTATTCACGTTTGTATTTATGTTGTTATTGCTGACGCCCGAAACATCCGACATGTCTGACACGTTGGGTTGTGCCGTCATAGGTGCGGCTATAGTCGCAGTCGTGGTGTTATTGTCGTAGGTGTCGCTTTGTATCTGGTAGCGATGACCGTGATGATAATAGTAGGAGTGATGATGGCCGTGCCGAGCACTAGCAGAGGCGCCACCCAATCCGGAGCTGAACAAAACAGTAGCTGCAAAGAAAAGTAGTACGCGCTTCATGCTAAGCTAACCCCTCCTGATAATATAAAACCCCTAGTATAGGGCGCTAAATACGTAGCCGGCAGTAAGAAAACTTACTGAGGCCGCGAAGGCAACATCGATACCACTCTCGCCACCGCACGATCAGGCAAACCTGGACCTACCAGATCCAGTACGTATATATCGCCTGCGGCCAGTTTT
>CAYZSM010000101.1:0-3360 GCA_964481105.1 uncultured Candidatus Saccharibacteria bacterium
GCCAACCGCGACTGCAACCGCTGTACGGCTTTAGTGAGAATATTCAAACCATCCAGCCGGCCGGCGAGGGAACCATTCGCCGAGCTGCCGAATTACTGCACCGTCAATTACAGGCTGAAGGATTATTCGATGCAGCCCGCAAACGTTCCATTGCGTATCCGCCGTCCCGGATTGGCTTAATCACCTCAAGTCAATCGGCTGCCTACGCCGACTTTATAAAGATTTTGAATGCTCGGTGGCAGGGCCTGACGGTGGAATTATTGGATGTCCAAGTACAGGGCGAACCGGCACCGACCCAAATTACCGCCGCCATCGACCAATTTAATGCCCAGGCCCAGCCCCCAGACGTTTTGGTGCTGATACGCGGCGGCGGCAGTGCCGAAGACCTGGCGGCTTTCAGTACTGAGCAAGTTACACGGGCAGTAGCAGCCAGCCGAGTACCGACTTTGGTGGCTATTGGTCACGAAGTTGATCTGTCGCTGGCTGAATTAGCCGCTGATCGGCGGGCCAGCACGCCCAGTAATGCCGCCGAGCTGCTGGTACCTGATCGAATGCAGGTCATGGAAGGCCTACGCCTGGCCAGCCATCAGTTGGAACAGGCTGGACAGCGCCATTTTGCCTGGGCTCGCCAACAAGTAGATGCCCAGCACCAACTTTTAGACGAATTAGCGGAGCGCCGCCTGGATTCAGCACAGAAAATTTTAAAGCAGCAAGCTGGATTACTAAGGGTACTGAATCCAGAAGCCATTTTGCGGCGCGGGTATGCCGTTGTACGTAGTTCCGGCCAAGTGTTGCGGAGCGTAGGCGGCTTAACTGATAATGCTATAGTGGACGTGCAGCTGGCTGACGGCCGCTTTACGGCCAAAACCCAGAAGATCACTAAAGGAAAAATTGCATGACAAAATCTAAGACTACCTCAGTTACTTATGAAAATCTGAAGTCCGAACTGGATGACGTATTGCTGGAATTGCAACGAGAAGACTTGGACGTAGACATGGCGGTTAAACTTTATCAACGCGGACTGGAACTAATCCAACAGTTGGAAACCTATTTGGCCACCGCTGAAAACACTGTCCAGCAAATTAAAGCCAAGTTTAGCGGCACCAAGACGTGAGTATCATAGTCCTGATTGTTCTCGCGGTAATCATTTGTTTTGCTGCCGTGGTATTTGTCGGTGCTCCCTATTTGCCCACATTGCAGCCGCAAGTTCAGGCTGCTTTGCGATTAGCTGATCTCAAACCCGGCCAAACACTTCTGGAATTAGGTTGCGGCGATGGCAGAGTATTAATTGCTGCCGCCGAGCAGGGAATCCGGGTGGTAGGCTATGAGTTGAATCCGCTATTAGTCGTGGTGGCATGGCTAAGGACGCGTCGCTACCACAAACTGATCAAAATTGTCTGGGGTGATTTCTGGCACTCCCCCTGGCCGGAAGCAGATGCAATTTTTGTCTTTTTACTGCCGAAATATATGGAAAAGCTGGATACAAAAATTGTGCAATATAGTCATAAGCCCGTCAAGCTGGTGAGTTTTGCGTTTGTTGTTCCAGACAAAGAGCCCGTTGCCGTTAAGCAGAGCGTCTACCGCTACGACTACAGCTAAGAGCGGCTTGCCAGTTTCGCGAAACTTCGCTACCATTAGCGGTATGATCCACCGTAACCAGCAGGGCAGCGTCAGCGGCCTGGCCGTTTCTGAGCTACTGACCATCATGCTGCTATTCGCGGCGCTTGGTTTCGGCGTGTGGGCTTACAGCCAGATGCAGGACTATAAAAACAATGTTGACAGTAAAATAACTGTAGCCACCGAAAAAGCCCGTCAAGCCGAGGCTGCAACAAAGAGTAAAGAGTTCGCCGAAAAAGAAAAAAGTCCGCTTAAAGCCTATAACGGACCGGAAGCTTTCGGCAGTATTGCACTGAGTTATCCCAAAACCTGGAGTGGCTATGTGGATGCGACTGGCACCGGGACTTTCGCATTGGACGGTTACTTTTCACCGGGTGTCGTACCGTCTATTACCAGTCAGACGTCGGTTTTTGCCTTGCGATTGCAAGTAGTACATATGCCTTATGCCCAAGTTCTCGATTCCATGAAGAGCCAGCAGCAAGCAGGGAAACTGACAGCTGCCGCCTTTGCGTTGCAAAAACTTCCCAAAGTGGTTGGTGTTAAGCTGAGTGGACAGTTTCCAAATCAAAAAAATGCCACCATGGTTCTACTGCCGCTGCGCACCGATACTATCGAGATTTCTACTGAAGGCAGTCTGTTTGTTAACGACTTCAACAATATTATTTTGCCCAGCATGACATTCTCCCCGTAGACTATTTAAGTTATACTGAAAGGTAAATGGCGGATGAGGGAAACGGTCACAGCCTGGTTTCGCAGCAGCTGTTATTGAGTATTGCCGAGGAACTAAAACTACCGTTGCTCCAGATTGCCCGGCATGCTGAACAAGCTGCCCAAAACAACAGTCCTGACCTGGGATTTATACAGGATACTGCTGACAGTGCACTTCGATTACTTGATAATTATGCCCTGGGAGTGCGCCTAGCCCTCGATCCAGAACCGCTGCAACTGGAATCTGTGACGGTTTCATCAGTGCTCTATGACGCC
Organism: uncultured Candidatus Saccharibacteria bacterium; assembly: GCA_964481105.1. Lineage (GTDB taxonomy): Bacteria > Patescibacteriota > Saccharimonadia > Saccharimonadales > UBA4665 > CAYMUN01. The sequence goes on from CAYZSM010000101.1 coordinate 2,602, forward strand.
GGCCAACAGCTGGACAGTTTAGCCAAGCAGTATGGGGTTGGACTGGAGCTGAACATCGCCGGCCGTTACGGACCGGTACTGGCTCATCGCCAGGCCCTGCAGGCCGCTTTGGTTTCACTGGGTGCAGCGCTCATTGAATCGTTGCCAGCTCAAGACAGTCCTCAGCTGAAATTGCAGCTGGCCACGCACCGCAGTCGCTATGGTATTGTCGCTGGTCTGTATGCCGATACACCACAACTAGGCATTCGAGCACTGCAAAGGGGACGGGAACTGCAAAAAACCAGCCGTCAACCGTTGATGAATCTGACCCATACCAGCGGTGCCGGTATTTTTGTGGCCGATACACTCCTTAAAGCTATGCAGCTGAGTTTGCATACCTCCCGCCATCACCGTCTGTACGGGTTGGGTACTGTTTTGCGGCCGAATCATCAACTTTTACTCGTCTAACCCCCATGGCCCGCATATTACTCATCGAACCGGATCGCCTGCTGGCAGAAATTTATCACCAAGCTCTCACGAGTAGCGGCCATGAAGTTATGGCTGCCAATAGCGCCCAAGCTGCCATCCTAGCCATCGACCAGGCCGCTCCCGATCTGGTAGTTTTGGAACTTCAGCTGGTCGAACATTCCGGAATCGAATTTCTCTACGAATTTCGCTCGTACCCGGAGTGGCAGCGCATCCCGGTGATTATCCAAACCCACGTGCCGGTTAGTGAATTTAAGACAAACTGGCGGCTTTTAACTGAAGAACTAGGCGTAG
>CAYZSM010000102.1:0-3338 GCA_964481105.1 uncultured Candidatus Saccharibacteria bacterium
CCGCGCCCCACCCCCCGACCCCCCCCCTTCCCCACCCCGACGCCCTTCCCATCAACCGCGCTCCCAAAACCCCTGCGCCCTTCTCTACCCGGTTAATCCTGCACCCTACTAATCCTGACAATCCTTGGAGGTAATCAAATGGTAAACATACGACGACTGCTAACTCGCAGCTTACCCGCAGGTCTTATCACCTGCCTATTGGTATGCTTACCATTGACGGTCTCCGCCGATAGTGCTGATCCACCAGTATGTGTAACGCCACCGGAAACGACCAGTTTTCACTATCCGGATGGCGCTTCCAGTGCTAGTTTTGCATACAACTGTGACACTGGTTTATTTGAAAATGCCCACTATACCTACAATCCCCTAACGGGTGTACGCACAGCGCTTGATCCAATCGTGTTCGTCTGCGATCCATCGACCCGGACGTACAGTTTCACCACTTGGTCCTACAATGCGCCAAGTGGCAGCTATGTAGCCCGCAGCCAAACTACCGCGCAGCCACCAGCTGGAGCTAGCGTCGAGGAATGTCCGCCATTGCCAGCTGCTAATCCTACTTCAGGCGCCAACACAACCGGTTCTGGAGGCGGCTCAGCCGGCTTAGCTGGATTGAACGTCCCAGCCGGTACTGGCGGCACCACTGCCAGTAACTCGCTCAACAATACCGGCATTATGAATAACACCAATGGTTTACTGGTCAACAATGTTCTAAATTCTGGCGCCGTTAGCGGCAATGCCGTTTTGCTCGGCAACACTACCGCCGGCAATCTTAGCAGCGGCAATGCCGACATTGTTGCTACCGAAATGAACATGCTGCAATCTTCCAACAACTTCGGTCTGGGTGGCCAGCCAATCACCTTTTTGACTAATATAAACGGTGACGTGAACGGTGACTTTTTACTGGATCCAGCCACCCTCAGTACCATCCAGCCAACCACCGAAAATACCAGCCTTAACAATAATCTGACCTTCAATAACACCACCAACGCCGCCTTGAATACCACGCTCAACCTTGATGCGACCAGTGGCAACGCCACGGCCGAGGCCAATACCACAGCCGGCAATGTTACGACCGGCAATGCCAATGCTGTCGCCAATATTGTCAATACTATCAATTCGGCAATTGCTGCCGGGCATTCCTTTATCGGCGTCGTGAATATCAATGGCAACCTCAACGGCGACATCCTGCTGCCTCCAGATTTTATTGATCAATTGATTGCTGCCAATGTCCCAACCGTCACGATTACCGCCCCCGATTCAACAAATACGAGCAACACGACAGTTAACAACAATGCCACGGTAAACAATACTAACACGCAAGGCATTACCAACAATGTGCGGACCACGGCTGCCAGCGGCACCGCCGACGTTTCCAAAAACACTACCGCCGGCAATGTCGGCACCGGCACTGCTACCACCAATATTACGGCATTCAACCTCACCGGCAGCAACGTCATTGGCAGTAACGATCTGTTAGTCTTCGTTAACGTGCTCGGCAAATGGGTCGGCTTGATTGTGAATGCCCCTCCCGGCAGTTCGGCTGCTGAACTCGGCGGCGGCATCACCAAGAATACTACTGTCAATAACAGCAGCGACATCAACAATAACACCACTCAGACCATCAATAACAATGTGAATGTGAACGCCCGAAGCGGTGACGCCAGTGCAACCCGCAACACCCGAGTCGGCGATGTCCGCACCGGCAACGCCAATGCAGCCGTTAACCTCTTAAATATTGAAAACAGCAGCCTGTCGCTGAGCGGCTGGTTCGGCATCTTGTTCATCAATGTCTTTGGCACCTGGAACGGCAGTTTCGGCGTCAACACCAGCGCCGGCGATCCGGTAGCGGCTGCTGGAGCTGGCGGCGGCAGCGGTTCGCCATTTGTGGCAGCCGGCACCTTGCCAACAGTGTTTGGATTCGTACCTCATAGCTCGGGCGGCGGCAGCTTCGTACCATTCGGCGGCGCTGGCACCAGCAGTGACGACAATGGTTCGGGAACATCCACACCAAACGCCGTTCTGGCCTCCAGCACATTGCATCGTCCTACCTCACCAAATCTCCTGGATTCTCAAGCAGCCAAAAGCACTTTCGCCCGCACCGCTCTGATTATTGGCGGCTTCACCGCTGCAATAATCATCAGTGATGCTCTACATAGCTATCGTCGCTCGCGTCGCCAAGCAGCCGCGGCTGCTCAAGCTCCAACGCCGGCTAGCAGCTAAACCAATACGGGCCTCTGATCCTTGTGTTTCCCCTGTTTATCAGGTAAACTACTTCGGTGGTATGAGCCAGTAGGAATTGTGGGGACATAGCTCAGTTGGCTAGAGCACCTGCTTTGCAAGCAGGGGGTCCAGGGTTCGAGTCCCTGTGTCTCCACCAGGGCGATTAGCTCAGCTGGTTAGAGCGCGTCACTGATAATGACGAGGTCGGAGGTTCGAGTCCCTCATCGCCCACCATAGTTTCACTTTTGACACTTCGTTCGTGTCTACAATATGCCCACGCCGGTCGTGGGTATTTTTTATGATATTTCTCACTAAGAGCTTGACAGTGATTCCGCTGGTGCTTATAGTCAAAAATAAGGTTATACACCATTTACAAAAACGAAGACCAAGGCAATCATGCGGCAAATCGTAGAACAAGGTGTCCCGGGAATCAGTATTGATGGTTTTGAGCAGCTCGCTGCTGCCCGTGCGTCTGTCGAATTAGCCGTTGGCGAACATCCTGGTCAACCATTGCATCCTCTTCTCCAGCCAAGTGCTCGTTTTGATGGCGATAGCTTGCCTGATCAAATCTGGCAACTGACTAACGGTAAAGCGACTCGTCCCTATCTGGGGGAAGACGCTACAACCATCATGAGTGCCTTAGAACAAAGTGCCGTGGAACCAACGGACCCGCATCAACTCATCGCTGAACATATGCTTCAAGAAGCCGGCACCAGCAGTCAAGCCATCCACCAGGCTGTCACCGCTCGTCGCGAAACAGAGCGCCAAACTGTGCTCCAGGAGCGGCAAGCCACCCGCGTTAAGCGTAAACTCCAGTGGCAGGGTCAGCTTATTGGTGCTGCTTTGTTACGCCAAGGTTAACGCAACGTTTCTCTGGCGAAGATGTACGATAAAGCGTACAGAATTCTACACGTAAATAAAAAAAGCGCCTCTCGCAAGTATGGGCGCTCTTTTTGATTGGCGAAGTTTCGCCTTGTTAAAAACTGAGTAGTGCATCTCAACGTCAGATCGATTTACAGAAACTGATATCTTGCCCTCTAAAATCCAAAGACCAAAGAGGGGGTGTAAATTGTCAGTACTGATTAAACAATCTACCAAGATCGACCTAGTTCACGAGG
>CAYZSM010000103.1:0-3338 GCA_964481105.1 uncultured Candidatus Saccharibacteria bacterium
CCGGGCAATGATGATCAATAAGGGTGAACATGTGCTCACCGGCAAGCCGATGGATGTGGCCGATGCCTACCTGGAGCTGAACTACAAAAATGAGAAACCGGCAGATCCGCAAAGTGCAGCGTCTCCGGCTGATGACGCCGCCGCCAGCATTGAATCGGCTACAGTTTATGATAGCCAAGACAAAGAGGGCCACGAATTAAAGCCTGGCGAAACGTGCAAGGTTGCAATACAGTATCGCAACCCCCAAGGCCTACCTATTCATTTCGGCCTGCAAGTGTTCAATGATTCGGGCACTTACTGCTTCGGCACCAATACCTTCGCGGCCGGTCTGAAGCCGGTGAGCGACAAGAGCGGTAAAAAAACCTGCCGAATTGCGCTTGATCTGGTACCGGGCACCTACTATTTTACGCTTGCCACGATGAGCGAAAATGGCACAACGGTGTATGACTACAAATCAAAACTGGCCCGTTTTCGCATAACAAAAGCCAATCAACTGGAAGGCGTCGCGCTGCTTAATTGCGAGTGGGATTCTTAAAAACTAACGCGGCTGAACGATGGCTACCATCTGATGCTTGCCGTCGCCGGTTCTAAAAAATTCCAGGACCCGAAAGCCGACAAAATCGAGCAGCTCGATAAATTCCGCCTGATTATACTGCTTGCAATGAAACATCGGCAACGGATTTCCTTTGACGCCGGGAGCGGCTGGCGGAATATTAGAAAAATGACCGTAGCGTGTCCAGGGGTGAATTTCCATCGGCGGCCATTCGGCATCATCAGGTGTGGAAATAACTCCCAGGTGGGTATTTTCCCTCATCCATTTCAGTAACGGAACTGGTGACCATAACAGGTGCTCAATCGTCTCGATAAAATAGCAGACGTCAAAACGCTCTTTGGGAGTGGGCAATTTCCAGCCGGCCGTATCAATGTTGGCTTTATAGAACTCGACATTAGCCGGCTTCCAGCGAGGCAGGTAGGATTTATGATCCACGCAGACCACTTGCTTGAAATCATCGGCCAGAGCAATCTCTAAAGCCCCCATGAACGAACCAATCCCAATAGCAGTGTTGGAAACCCGGGGCAAATACTCGAAAGAACGCTCCAAAATATCGCGGTTCCAGGTAAGCTGCAGATTAGCATAGTCCGCATCACTGCCCTTGTTTTGCTTGGCAATTTTCTCAGTCACTGCTTGGAGGCTGGCTAAGGCTTGTTGTTTGGTGGACTTTTTGGGGCGCGGTGCGCTCTTGGTTGCTTTTGTCTGAGCCATGTAAGAAAATCTCCGTTTAGCTGGATACAACAACCATAACACAATTACAGCCCTAGCAACGCCGTGTCCGGATTTATTGTAGTTTTTTGATCTGGCTTAAATAGGTGTGTTCGCTGTAGGCGGCAATAATTTCTTGGGAAGCCTGACCCATTGCCGCCAAGGTTGTGTCGGAAGTCGTTTTTTTATTGAGCAGTTTTTCGATGATGCCGGCGAATTGTTTGATATTGGTATGATCAATGAAATAGCCATTGACTCCGTCTTGCAGCTGTTCATCAATGCCGGCACTATTATTGCGCAGCACGACATGGCCCATGAACATGCCTTCGGCAATGTATAGTCCAAAAGTCTCATTCAGCGAGCAGCAAATGACGACATTGCAGCCGGCTGTAACTGCCAGAGCCTGATCCTTCGATAGTGATGGATGCAGCACGACATGATCTTTCATTAGCGACTCGGCTACCCAGCCTATCTGTTGGGAAACATAATCTTTGCCGATTGCTACCAAATGCAGCGTAAAATCCCGGTACTGCGAAGGATTTTTATCATAATATTCATGCAGAAAACTTTGAAAAGCAGCCAGTGCAAGCAGCTGACCTTTGCGGCCGTCCGAAGGAGTGCCCGAAATCAGGAACTTCAGTGTCGAATAGTCGCTCGCCGGCCGTTTGACTTTGAACTTTTCGTCTACTTCGACATGCAAATTGACAGTCTGAACTTTGTTGACGTCGAGCAGCTCGTCATATTCGGCCTTGGTGCGCTGCGAGGGCACGATCACGCTTAATTTGCCGCCATTCAGCAGCTTGTGCATTTGATGGATATTTTTTTTATCAAGAAATTCTTTGTGGATGACCGGCAGCTGGGCTTTATCTTCGTGAATGAACCAGTAAGCGTGCTTTAGCCGGCCGGTTTTCAGCCACAGCAAAATAAAATCGCGATAATTATCATAAATGGCCGTGGTATTCATGAGCACAAAGTCATCTTTACGCAGGCCGAGCTGCATGCGAATAAACCGAAAACCGATACCAAAAACCGCTTTATCGACCCGCACGCCGAGCTCGCGCAGTTTTCGGGCTTGCTTGGGATTGATTCCCGGGGTCACCACTAAAATATTTCTTCCGCCGTAAGCGTGCGCGAACTCTTCAATAATTTGCATCAGTACCAATGGCGCACCGGTCATATCCATAGGATGCGAAATGAAAACGTAGCGCTTGTGCCTTTTTTGCGAAAGGTGCTTATTGGTCTGGGTGCGGGCTATGTTAACGCCAAGTTGCGCCGAACGCAGCACGCCTTTTTTGCGGACTTTGGAAACTAGCGTCGGGGCGGCGCTGATGGCTCGCCGCAGCTTGCCATTTGGTAAGGTTGTGGCTGCGGCTTCTAGATTTGCCGGGCCGCCCAGGCCAAGCTTCCGGCGGTAGGCTTGCTCATCGGTGAAAGGCAGTGCGCCGGCATCAATAAGGTTTTTCAAGGGAGCGGTAATAACCTGCCAGTGGTAGGAAGGTTTCAGGATGGTAATTGCCTGCTTGGTTTTGGCGAGCAGCGCACGGTCTTTATATAAATCCTGGACGGAGGCGACAATCGCTTTGCCGGAAAGATCCGGCAGGCGAATAGCGGCGCCGGCACTGATCAAATCCTCGCTGAGCGGGTCGCCGCCATTTGTGAGAATAGCCAGCTCGCCCCACACATAGTCCATCACCCGGGTGCGCCAGGAGTAGCGATTTTCTTCCCCGGGCTGATTGAGGCTGATAACGAAATCAGCGCCGGCATACCAGTTGACGCGGGTGTCATAATCCACCCAGTCAACGAAAAAAACTGATTTGTCGGTAAGGTTATGCTGAGCGGCGAACGCCACGGTTTTATCGTACTGCTTGAAAAAATCGGGATTGGGGTTGAACGGATTTTTACCACCGACAAACACGAATTTTATTGAGGGATTTTTGGAAAGTTCCAGCATGGCTTCCAGCAATTCTTCAACCCGGAACCAGGGGTATAAGCCGCCGAACCATAGCACCACAAAGTCGCTGGTTTTAATGGCAAGTTCTGTGTAAGGATTCTAGGAAATTCGTAGCGGTTGATCGTT
>CAYZSM010000104.1:0-3299 GCA_964481105.1 uncultured Candidatus Saccharibacteria bacterium
TGAGCAGCCTGGATTTCGGCAACGCTGGTGCCATACAGATTGCCGCTATACAGTTTGGCCTCAATAAAAGCCTGTTCATCGAGCATCTTTTCAGCCGTCTGATTATCTATAAAGTGATACTCGCGGCCATTTTGCTCTAAAATACCGTGATTAATCCGCGGCGGCCGGGTAGTGTGCGAAATAATGTGGTGAAACCGGCCGGTCTCCAGCAACTTGTCTTTGAGCGAATCTTTGCCGGCGCCAGTTGGTCCAACCAGCACCAGGACCGGTGTTTCTTGAACGAGTTTTCGCGCTGCCGGGCCGGGCTGATAGTCAGCCAGCTTTTTATCTAACCCTGCATTCATTCATTAGTTATATCAAATTTACAGAGGTGAAACAAGCTACTGAACTAGCACCGCAGGCTTGACATTTAATTATTCTTATGCTAGAATTGTTTTATGTCAGAAATTAATCGTGATCGACGAATATTCTCTCCCCGATTTATAGCTGGAGTACTAACGGTGACACTGGCTACAACTAGTAGTCTTGTCATTCAAAAAGTTGAGTCCCGGCACTCTGCGCCTACTGAAACAACGAATACAGCACCGGCACTCTTACCTGATAAACCTGATAATGGCCATTTAGGAGATAATCCGTTTGTTAACCAACAGTTACCATCTAGTATTACTATTACTGATAGCAGGACCGGTAAAAGTATGACAGTGCCTGAAACTGAGCTAGTGCATGCAAATCAGATACCTACAGCTCCAGAAAATGTCAAAAAATAAATATAAGGCTAGCTCATAGGTTAAGTTTTAGTGCGCTGCTCGGACAGCCGCGTACGCATTCACTATACCGTGCCCGTAACGATCATTGGGCAAAGTACCATGCAACGGATCGGTTGCAGTGCGCTCAATAATACTTTTGACTTGATTTGGTAGTAATGAAGGATTTGCTGTAAGTATTAAGGCGGCGGTACCTGCAACAAATGGTGTTGCGGCTGATGTACCATTAAATTTAAGCAGGTAGTGATTTGTGGGTCCATTATTTGTATTATATGCATAACCATTGCAGCTGCAGGCAACTGCAATTTGAATACCAGGGGCGACGACCGATTGCTGAGGGCCATAGTTAGAACCCCAGGTTGAATTGCTGACAAGATTTTGATAGCGATCAATAGCACCGACAGCAATTACTCCTGGCAAACGAGCTGGGCATCCAATTGTGGCAACCCCATCATTGCCACTTGCGGCCACCACAACAACTCCCTTTGACAGTGCGTAAGCTATAGCTGAAGTCTCGGCTTTACTACAGGTTGATCCAGACCCACTAAGACTAAGATTAATGATGCTTGCCAGGTGATCAGTGGCATATCGAATACCTTGTGCCTCCCAGGCGTTCGTGCCAACGCCGTTACAGCCCAGCACACGTACTGGCATTATATGTGCCGCAGGAGCAACTCCAGCCATACCGACACTGTCGCCAGATGCCGTAATTATGGAAGCCACAGCCGTGCCGTGAGAATCTTGATCGTCCCAAGTATCAGTATTGTTGCATGTTAGGGTCTTGCCGGCTGACACCCATTGTACTTGACCAGGTGTCACAAAATTATGTGCTCTACTGACATCAACACTGCTGCTTAACTCAACATGAGCGGCTCGTACTCCAGTATCTATGACGGCTACTGTAGCTGCGCTGCCTCGATTGAACTGCCAAGCAGTACGAGCATTAATTTTTTCGATACCCCATTGCCACTTTTCAAATGTCGATAAACTATTTAGAGTTACCGCATCAGCGCTAACGAGACTGTTTGGCTCGACGTCTTCTACCCCAGGCAACTCACTTATGCGAGTCTGCTTATCTTTCAAGCTTTCAGGGCCATCAACTTCTAGGTAAAAGGTATCAGGTAAATATTCAATCGGCTGTAACTTATTACCAAACTGGAGACGATCTTCAGCTTTAGGAATAACCACTATAAGCTGGTTTTTAATAACCGGTGCATTATCTGGAGCAAGCGGTTTTTTCTGATCAAATTTCTCTACCGACAGCCCGCCTAATACGGTGGGGACATGGTCATTTGAATGTATCGGCGGTCCTTTGGGTGCATTCCATGGCAATTCATTAACAAAGGACGAACCCAGCCCAAGCACAACGACTGTTGAAACTAAACAAATAGCCAGCAAACGCCGTTGTTTCGGGGTTTCAGTGCTTTTAGTGAGGGACCTAATGAAATGTTGCATAAAAATGATCGACTCCCTATAACCGATGTACTTTAAAAATTACTTCATTAGGACCGGTAGCTGTCACTGATATTCGTTGAGTTGGAATGGCAATTTGCAAATTTTGTGGTAGGCTGGCAGTAATATCGTACTGCTTTGGGCCACCGTTAGCCGCTAAAGGACAGTCTTGAAATGTCAATGTTCCAAAGGTTTGATCAGCGGCACTACTAGTAACGCCAGTGGCGACCCGGCAATTAGCTGTACTGCCCACTGATCGTGCTGTAACAGTAATTCCTGGGGTAAGGAATGGTGGTACATCACTATAGTCTGAATCATATTGATAGCTCGCATAATCACTAAGCATAGGGAACGGTTGGCTAGCAAAATCTTCGGCTACTGCTACAGTGATATTTGCCGTTTGGGCAGCACCGGTTGTAACAGTAGTCGTACTGGGAATCGGATCACAAATTACAGTGCCGCTCCCCTGTACAAGGTAGATCTCAATCCTGGTGACCGTGTTACGTATAGCATGGAAATGGTATTTGGGATTCGCACAGCCGGCTTTATGCGGATTATTGTCAGCTTCTCGATAACCGGCCTTGGCAATGAAGCTAAGCATATATTCTTTGGGGCTGCCATCAGCAGCAACTGGGCATCCCTTAAACGTCGCTCGACCCTTTACGCCGCCGACATCGCTTGATGCGGTGGTGACATTCAGCACAGCACATTCATTGGTTGAGCCAACTGACTTTACGTGTACTTCTACGCCGCCGAGTAGAGCCTTAGCGGTGGCAGTATCATACGCGCAGACTGTGATAGTGCCAGTCCCGTCAGATGGCTTTGATACACCAGCCGCACTTGGATCACTGTCGCATAGTTGTGGCGTTGCAGTTGCTACTGCAGGCGGTGTGCCGGTCCCGATAATCTGAATTGTGGCGGAGTTTGATAAACCATTATCGTTGGTTGCTTTGAAGACGAGCGTATGGTTTTGACCGTCAGCAATATTGACACTGCCAAAATCTAGAGCTGTACCACGATGAGCAGGATTAGTGCTAAAGTCGCTACGAATACCTCGTTGGACACCATCAATAGTTACAGTAA
>CAYZSM010000105.1:0-3278 GCA_964481105.1 uncultured Candidatus Saccharibacteria bacterium
TAATGGCGCTGGCGATGGTTTCTAGGTCGCGCATCTCGCCGACCAGCACCACGTCAGGATCTTCGCGCAGCGCGCTGCGCAGTGCGGCGCTGAAAGAGTAAGTATCATAGTGAACTTCGCGCTGCACAATAACCGATTTAATGGACTTGTGCGTAAACTCAATCGGGTCTTCAATGGTCACGATGTGCATCGATTTCTCGATGTTAATTTTGTGAACCAGGGCAGCTAATGTGGTCGATTTGCCGGAACCAGTTGGGCCGGTGACCAGCACCAGGCCGCGGGGATAATCAGCGAATTTATTAACAATTTCCGGCAGCCCTAGCTGTTCGATGGTCAGGATTTCATTGGGAATTAAGCGCAATGCGGCGGCTAGGTTGCCCCGCTCGTGAAAAGCGTTGACGCGGAAACGACCGAGGTCGCCGTACGCGAAACTGAAGTCGAATTCTTTGTCTTTCAGCAGGATTTGCTTCTGATCTTCATCAAGAATGGCGAAAATCAGGGCTTCAATGGTTTCTTCAGTCAGGACGTCGGTGCCATTGATAGGCACCAGCGAACCGTCGACGCGCAGCATCGGCGGTAATCCGACCTGGATATGCAAGTCCGAAGCCTTCTTTTTGATGACTTCGTCGAGTAGAATTTCGATTCGCGGTTGTCCTTGCATAGTACCCACCTTTTACAATCTTAGTGTTTGCTGTTTCACGCGTTACCTTCGGCAGCCACGCGGTTTACCTCGGCCAAAGTTGTCCGGCCGTCTATGGCCTTCAAATAACCGTCCTGGCGCATGGTAATCATGCCCTCGGCTTCGGCTTGTTTGGCAATTTGGCTGCTGGTTGCTTGTTTCATGATGAGCGCCTGGATGGTTTCCGAAACCTCGAACACTTCATACAGTCCCATGCGACCCTTGTAGCCCCCGGGCGTGTCAGGAGTGTCGGTTCCCTTGGTTAAAGTATAAGCGGTTTGCTTGGCTAAGGGCAAGCTTTTGTAGCCCATGTCCTCAGAGTACTTGGTAATATCTTCCTTAGTCGGCGGCAGCAGCGCGCCTAGTGTGGCACCAATAGCCGCCGTTTCTACCGGTGTACTCTGGTAGGTTTCTTTATTGGCGTCGGCAATCCGGCGCACCAACCGCTGACCAATGACGGTGTGGACGGTGCTAGCAATCAAAAATGGCTCAATACCCATATCCAAGAGGCGTGGCAAAATACCGGCGGCACTACTGGTGTGCAGTGTGCTGAATACCAAGTGGCCGGTCAAAGCGGCCTGCACTGCCAACTGAGCGGTTTCCTTGTCACGAATTTCTCCGACCATCACCACATCGGGGTCCTGACGCAAAATGCTGCGCAAGCCGGTCGCAAACGTTAATCCAACCTCTGGATTTACCTGAATCTGGTTGATACCGTCCATTTTGTACTCAACCGGGTCCTCCAGCGTAACGATGTTTACGGTGTCGTTCTTGATTTCCTGGATAAGGGCGTACAGCGAGGTTGATTTGCCGGAGCCAGTTGGGCCGCTGGTCAGAATCATGCCGTTGGGTCGTTCCAGACCTTTTCGAATTGTGCGCAGTGCCCGGCCGGCGTAGCCCATATCTTCCAGTTTCAGCGAGGTGCCGGATTTATCGAGCAAGCGAATCACCACCTGTTCGCCCCACACCGTCGGCGCAATCGCGATACGCAAGTCAATGCCCTTTTCATCAACGAGCACCGTAAAGTTACCGTCCTGCGGTGAACGGTGCTCGTCAATTTTCAGGTTGGATAAAATTTTGATACGCGAAATGAGCGCCGCTTCGGTGTTTTTGGGCAGGCGCATGACTTCGCGCAGCACACCGTCGATCCGGCAGCGGATTTTAAGTTCTTTTTCTAGCGGTTCAATGTGAATATCGCTGGCTCGGTTGCGGGCTGCAAATTCCAAAATCGCCGACAGCGCCTTGCTGATCGGTGAATCCTGTACGATGGTCTTGATGTTTTTGTCACCGGTTTTGCCGTCTTTGGCTTTTTTGCCGCTTGCGGCCACTTCGGCATTTTCGGTGCTCTCCAAATGGCCTTTTAGGGCATCATTCATTTGAGTGTCGAGGCGGGTAGTGTACTGTTTGAGCACCTGACGAATGCCGGCTTCACTGGCAACGTAAACTTTTAGCGGCCGGCCAATTTTATTGCTCAAAAAGTCCACGGCTTGGACGTTGTCGGCATCTAGCATAGCCACGACCAAACGGTGCTGCATTTCGCCAAGCGGCACCGCCATGTAGCGTTCGGCAATATCCTGCGGCAACAGCGCCAGCGTTTCCGGCGCTACTCGGGCCGTGGACAGATTGACATACGGCATTTTGGTGATCGTCGCCGTAGCCTTGGTAAGCTGCTCGTCAGTTATGTAATTATTTTTTACCAGATGCACTAGCAGTGGTTCAGCTTTTTTCTTGGCATCGCTTTTCGCTTTGGCCAGCTTATCGGCCGGCACCATACCGCTTTGTACCAGCGTTTCTTCGAGTTGTTGTTGGGTATTAGCTAAGAGAACGGCCATAGTGGCTCCTACTGGCTACTGCCGCCAGCGAATGGATCGGCATTGCCGCTTTCACCAATGACGATCACCTGGGTCGGATCAATGGCGTTACTATTAAAATAGCGCTTTTGGACTGGCGGGAAATTCGTGGAGATCGGATCGACGACCTCAACTTCTTGCGGATTTTTGGTCGGCGAGCCGATAATGAAAGATGACATTACAAGTGCAAAGGCAGTGCTAATGATGATTACTACAGCGATCAGGCCCAAATCTTTACGTTTCATTTGATGACCTTCTTTTTAATCGTAAGGTTCTTTTGCGGCTGGTAAAAGGTGTGGGCTTTGACGGTGACTTCCATGTCGCTGGCCCCGCCGCTAATGTCAATGGAATCCACTTGCATTGGTCGGATGGATCGCTGCAAGGTGTCAATCACGCCCTGAACGGCGTCATAACTAGCGTTACTAACGGTGAACGAAAATGGAATTGGCTGGGGCGTGGGCGCCGCGCTGCTAGTGTTGGCCTGCTGATTAAGCTGATCGTCCGTACCGGTAAAAGTAGTGACTTTGTAGTTACTGGCATTCATGATTTTTTCGATACTCGAGGTTAGAGCTGGAAAATCATAGCTGCCCGGCAACGCGTCGAGAATAATTTTAGAGTTGTCGCCGTCGTTATCACCAGCGCCGCGCTTACTACCGCCAATAATATTTTTATTGGCTGATACGAATTTTTTATAGGAAGTTGTCAGTTTGTCGGCGGCATCGAGATTAGCTTCTAATTGGCGAAGGGCT
>CAYZSM010000106.1:0-3271 GCA_964481105.1 uncultured Candidatus Saccharibacteria bacterium
TCACCGGTGGTCGTTTTGCCACCTCTGATCTAAACGACCTCTATCGTCGGGTGATTAACCGCAACAATCGTTTGAAGAAACTGATGGATTTGAACGCTCCGGAAGTTATTCGCCGCAACGAGCAGCGAATGCTACAAGAAGCTGTTGACGCCTTGATCGATAACAATAGTACCCGCAGCGGCCGCGCCGTAGCGGCAACTGGACAACGCCGACGCCTGAAATCATTGAGTGATATGCTCAAAGGCAAACAGGGTCGTTTCCGTCAAAACTTGCTCGGCAAGCGTGTGGATTATTCCGGTCGCTCGGTTATTGTTGCCGGACCGGAGCTGAAAATTCACCAGTGCGGCTTGCCGAAAATGATGGCTTTGGAGCTGTTTAAGCCCTTCGTGATTGGCGAACTCATTGCCCGCGAGCAGGCTCACAACATTCGCAGCGCTTCACGGCTGATTGAAATGGGCGAGACTATGGTGTGGGATGCCCTTGACGAAGTAATTAAGGGCAAATATGTGCTCCTAAACCGTGCGCCTTCGCTGCACCGCCTCAGTATTCAGGCCTTCCAGCCGGTGCTGATTGAAGGTCGGGCTATCCAGCTTCACCCGCTCGTTTGTAAAGGCTTTAATGCTGACTTTGACGGTGACCAAATGGCCGTTCACCTGCCGCTGAGCGATAAGGCCCAGGCCGAAGCGCGCGATATCATGGCAGCTAACCGCAACCTTTTGAAACCAGCTGACGGCTCGCCAATCTTGCATATTGAGCAAGATATTGTCCTGGGTTGCTACTACCTGACCTATGAGCGTCCGGGCAATGATCCTTCCGAAGTGGCTGCCTTTTCGAGTTACCATGAGGCACTGATGGCTTTGGACAACGGTAAAATTGGCTTGCAAAGCTACGTCAAACTGCCGTTCCGCGGCCACACCCCTCAGACAACGCTTGGCAGACTGCTCTTCAATGAGATTTTTCCGGAAGACTTCCCACTGCAAGACGAAACCATGACTAAAAAACGCCTGCAAAAAGTGATGGCCGAAGTGTACGCCCGTTATGGACAAGAACGCACCGCCGAGATTGCCGATGATTTGAAAGATCTTGGATTTTACTACGCAACACTTTCCGGGCTTAGCATGGGAATGGGTGACTTTTCACCAATTGCCGGCATGGACGAATTACTGGACCAGGGAGAAGTACGCTCAGCAGCTATTTCCGATCAGTACGAAGAAGGCTTCATTACCGACGACGAGCGGCACCGCTTAACCGTCGACAACTGGACAAAAGTCGAAACCAAAGTCCAGGATATGTTGTCCGAGCAAATGGTTGGTCAAGATTCCTCAATGGCTATTGCCATCAATTCCGGTGCTCGTGGTAACATTTCGCAGCTGAACAACGCCGTGGGTATGCTTGGCGTCCTGCAAGACGCCGGTGGTAACGTCATTGAGCTGCCAATTAAATCCGGTTACATTAAGGGTCTTAACCCGCTGGAATACTTTACCGGTACCCGTGGTACTCGTAAGGCGCTGATTGACATTGCCCTCAAGACTGCCGATGCTGGTTACCTGACGCGTCGCCTCGTTGACGTTTCTCAAGACGTCTTTACGGTGAATGACGATACCAGCGATCCGGGCTTCGCCATGAAGCGTGAAGATGCTGCCTACATCGGCGTCCCCTACGCTTCACGATTAAGCGGCCGCTTTAGCGCCGAAGCCATTAAGGGCTTTGTCAAAAAAGGTGAGCTGATTAGCGCCGAAATTGCTGCTGCGATTGAAGCCGATGACAGCATTGATGGCATCAAAATCATGAGTGGCTTAAGCTGTAGCAATGTCCGAGGCGTTTCTCAGAAATCCTATGGTGTCGATCCAGCTACTGGCGAAATGGTTGCCGAAAACCATCCGATCGGTGTCATTGCCGCTCAGAGTATTGGTGAACCTGGCACCCAGCTAAGCTTGGACTCCAAGCACCGTTCCGGCGGCGCGATTGCTGACGATACCGCTCAGGGCTTAAGCCGTATTGAGGAGCTCTTTGAGGTTCGTACGCCGAAGGGTCAAGCTTACCTAACTGAGATTTCCGGAGTGGCCAATACGTGGGAAGAAGGTGATCACTACGTCGTCCAAGTCACGGCTGACGACAAAGAAAAAGTCACCCTCTCGCTCGGTGAACGCAAAGCAACAATTGCCAGCGGCTCCGATGTAGTGGCCGGCGACGTCGTTGCTGCCCTAGAAGACGCCTCAGAACCATTAGTAGCGCCAATGCCGGGCAAGGCGACAGTCACCGACAAAGCGGTGATCATCACGCCGACCAGCCAAAGTGTCGTCCGCTACGAAATCCCCGGCTTTAAGCAGCTGACGGTCCAAGATGGTGATAAAGTTGTCGGTGGTCAGCGCCTGACCAACGGTTCCATCAACCTGCATGACCTTATTCGTCTGCAAGGTGTGGAATCCACCCAGCGCTACATCATGGGCGAAATTCTCAAGATTTTCGCAGCGCAGGGTCAAAACATTGCCGATAAACACCTGGAAATCATCGTCCGTCAGATGTTCAGCCGCGTTCAAATTGAAGAAGCCGGTGACAGTGATTTCGTAACCGGTGATATCGTTAGTAAATTGGCGGTTGTCGAAGCCAACGAAGCACTTGTTGCCGATGGCAAAAAACCAGCCAAGCCAGTCCAGCTGCTACTGGGCATTACCAAGGCGTCACTGAGTACCGATTCATTCTTGAGTGCCGCCTCCTTCCAGGACACCACACGGGTACTGATTGCGGCCGCCACCAGTGGTAAAGTGGATAAACTGTACGGCTTGAAGGAAAACGTCATCCTGGGTCGCAAGATTCCCGTAGGAACCGGTGCTAAATCCGATGAGGAAGAAGCCGAAGAGGCCCTGGCTGCTGAAGCTGAATTCGTCATTGGCGCCGAAGCAGTTGAATCCGACCGCTAGATCTGTTACAATAAGGTTAAGAAAATTTAAGTGATCCGAGCCAGGGAGTGGGCATGCTCCCATGCAGCAGCAGATCACAGACCATAGGAGCATCAATGCCGACCATCAACCAATTAGTGCGCAAGCCGCGAACCAAAGTGACTAGCAAGACTAAGTCACCGGCCCTCCAGCGCGTCACGAACAACCTCAAAACCCGCAACTACGAAAAAGCCGCACCTTTTAAGCGCGGCGTGTGTGTAAAAGTAACCACCAAAACCCCTAAGAAGCCGAACTCAGCGCTGCGCAAAGTCGCCCGCGTTCGCTTGAGCAACGGCTACGAAGTCTGGGCGTATATCGGCGGTGAAGGCCAC
>CAYZSM010000107.1:0-3212 GCA_964481105.1 uncultured Candidatus Saccharibacteria bacterium
CGGTGCGGCCGTCGGTGTAAGCACTACGGTATTGCTAACTCGTAGCTGACCATTAACTGCTAAATGATCAGCATTGCCAACCTGTAATTCTTGATTCGCACTTAAACCTTCCAGGGGTAAACTGGAAACGGCATAGCGTGTCGCCTCTGAAGCCTTAGTCGTCGGTGTTTTCTGGCTAGTGTGGTTAGCTAGCAGCAAGCCACCGAGTCCGATTAAGATAATAACCAGCACCGCGACACCGGTAACTGCGAAGGCCAGACTATTGAAGCGCAGCAACGAAGGGCCGCGAGACTTATTCTCGGGGATACCAGGGTCAAACTGGCCGCGGCCAGGTTGCGGCTCCAAGGATGCGCCCTCTGGTATCCAAGCTTCTTCTAAGCTATTATCCGCCGGTTCCATTTATTTTTACTTTTTCCACTCTTTGATATTATTAGCCGTAAGTTTATTTTATACCCCTTATGGCAACAGAGCAAGCAAATTGAACACTTTTTTAGTACAATTTACTCCTGGAGCTACCCCTGTTATTTCTCGAAGCAACCAAAAACTTACCAAATAAAGCGTTTTTTAACGGCCAAAAAAGCTTATTTTTGTACGTTGGATAGCTCGTAAAATCACCCTGACGTTAGCGCAACAAGAAGAAAATAATCATACTGGCGATGACCGCAGTTAATACTGCCATACCCACCACTGAGCCCATGGTTCGAAAGACCGCATATTTCGCCAGCGGATTACGGCCAATCGAGATAATACCCCCGTAAATTGACGCATAAATCAAGGTAATCAACGCAATCAAAGCGACTGTCGCCACAATGATACTGATAACCACCCGCAACGTTGAAACGGTGTGGCCAGTCAGGCCTTTAGCTACCCGCTGTAAACCGTTCAAAGCCTCATCGCCGCCAGCCGTCGCAGCCGTACCAACGGCAATACTAACTCGTACATAGCCCAGCGCTACCTCAGTTTTTTTCCCGTCTTTACTGGTGATCGACTGGTTGCGGGCACCCTCTGATGAGCTGCTGAAAGCCGTCTGGGCTAAACCGATGACATGTTCGCCAGGTGAAGCCTTCATTCCCACACCTTCAAAGGGTGAAACCGCTATTTGGTCACCGACTTTAATATCTCCGCCAAGAGTAGTGACTAAGGTGGTGGCTGTGCCGCTAGTCGCTACTTGAACTTTTGTAACATCAGCATCAATAGCTAACAAAGAGTCGTCGCTAGCCACTGCCACCCCTAATAATCGGCTGCCGTTCGCCGTGCTAGCCGCCTCAATGTTATCGGAATTATCCGGATCAAGGCTGACAATACTGCCGTTTTCAATCGTCGTAGTGGCATTGTACGAATGAGAAATATTTGCCGAAGTGGCGCTCGCCGAGGTCAAGCCGAGCAACACCAAGAGAATCACGACTCAGGTCAAAGCTAGTCTCACGCCGCGTAGAGTACGCATATCAGCACGCATACTGTTTACGATTATAGCAACCCTGCCCCTACTTAACCACCGGGAGTTTGAATTTGCCCGCCCTGCCTAAACTATGCATCCTGCTCATGTTCCAAAAATCCGGCAATAATATCAATAAATCTTGTGTTCAAAAGTCAAAAATAACTGATAATTCACATGAAAACAGATCAATTTGGCCGTTAATGTTGTCTTTATAACTTATAATTATATAATAACATGCGAATACATTATTTTACTTTTCCACAAGAATATGCTCTTTGTAAAAAATTTTACAGGTTGATGATTTTTTTGAGCTTATGCTGGCTACAAGCTCGTGAGCGGTGACTGAAGTGCCGGAGAGCCGAAAGTGTTGAAGAAGGGGGTAGTCAATGTATAACATGAAGCGAACGGTTCAAAAACTGGCGTTTCAGCATAAGACTGTTACCGCAGTTGTGGTAGTAGCCTCTTTTGGGAGTGTAGCGGTTCATCAAGCCGCCAGCTCGGCAATTACCGGCGATCAAAACTCCAGTGATACTCCCGCCAACAGCAGCGTGAGTGTTAGTGGCAATTCTTCAACTACCACAACTGCTAATGTAAATGGCGGCTCCAATACCGAATCGCAAGGCTCAGCTAACAGCAGCAACAGTTCCTCAGCTACCGGAGCAAACACTTCGGGGGTCAGTGTGACCGTCAATGGCCAAAATATACCGGTGCCGGCCAATGGTACTACCCAACAGACCGTCGGTGGCTCTAATGGTTCGACTAATGTATCAATTAGTCACGAAAGCTCCAGTAACGGCAGTGCTACCAATACCAGCGTCACAACCACCACTGAAAGTGTCAGTAACGGTGACTCCAGCAGTTCCAACGCTGGCGCTGGCAATCCGTTCTTCCAGCCAATTGATTTCTTTGATTTTAATGATGGAGGACCTTAGAGCTTGCCGGCTCCCGGCATCGGTTAACCCCGAATGGTTAGCCGATGCGGCTTAGCTACTCGCGTAACTGGGCCGCATCGGACAATCAAGTCCGAAATAATTATTAACTAAACAACTCTGAAGGGAGGCACAAAATGAAACAACAGTTAATTCGTGCCGCAGCCACTACCGTCCTGGGCCTCGGCCTTACGACAGGATTCGCAGCTGCGCAGACCGGATCAATTAACCAAACGGGCGCGGATTCAGATAACAGGATTATCACCAGGGTGCGCAACAGTGCGGACTTTGATAATCGTAACCGCGTTAATGTGCGCAATAACAACGACCAGGACGCTCATTCTGGCAGTATCGATGCTAATCGCAACACCACTGCTGGTAATGTTGGTTCGGGCAATGCTAGCAACACCAGCAGCTCAACCACGTCCATAGGCATTAACAACAGCGCTGGTCTAGGTGCACTCGGTGGCATGGGAGCAGGCAGCATGGATCTGGGCAACGCCAGCATCAGCAACACTGGTGCCGACTCCACCAACCGCGTTGTTACCACAGTTAGCAACCGCTTAGATGTTGACAACAATAACAACGTCACTGTTAACAACAGAAACGACCAGGACGCTCGTTCCGGTAGTGTGGATGCTAATCGCAACACCACTGTTGGCAACGTCAGCTCCGGTAGCGCTAGCAACACCGCCAGCAGCAGCACGACAATCAGCATCACTAACTAATCTCAGTTAGTTGAGGCTCTAAAGTCCTCTGCCAGCTCGCTCGGAGAAGGGCGCTGACAAAAACCCTGCGCCCTTCTCTACCCGGTTAATCCTGCACCCTACTAATCCTGACAATCC
>CAYZSM010000108.1:0-3210 GCA_964481105.1 uncultured Candidatus Saccharibacteria bacterium
GCGTCATAGCTGAATTTTGCCACAAAATCGTGCGCACTATGATTAAGATCGGCCTCGCCGATACTCATATTGGCAAAACTCGCCCGGATGGCATTGATAGTCCCGTCATGAGCCACCACTAAAACGGTTTTATCAGGATAATTTTCGCTCAATTGCTGGATGGCTGCCAGGACCCGTTGTTGCATCTGGGCCAACGACTCACCATTAGGCGGCCTGTAATCCGTGGCCTCAGCCGGCGACAGCACCGGAAACACCGAATTTTCACCGCTATAGGGAAGATTCGCAAAATCCCCATAATTAACTTCGCGCAACTCTTTGAGCTGCTCAATTTCACCTTGGTAGTTTAGGTGACGTGCGATCAGATAAGCGGTCGTGAAAGCGCGGCCTAGATCACTGGAGACTACGTGATCAAAGGTGATGTTTTGCAGTTTTTTGGCTGCAGCGCGGGCATTACGCACTCCTTCATCTGTTAACGGAGTGTCAATCCAGCCGGAAAGCCGCTGCAGCTTATTGTTTTCGCTTTCTCCATGTCGGCAGAGCAAAAAAGTAGTCATTACTTTACATCTTAGCAAACCCAGTTGCGGCATGAGCCTACCTTCCAAGAAGGGTTTGCTTAAGTATGTACACTTAATGTACATACTTCATGCACTAAGTGTACATACTTAAAGTAGGACCTCCGAAGAGGTGTAGGCAATTCAAACAATCGCCGGTTTGGACTTTTTAGAAGCTTTCCGCCGGTGTGTAACGTGAATTTTTCTCACTGCCGGCGGGTGCGAAGGCGCCAGCGGCTGTAATTCAATTTTCAGTGGCACCGGCATGGTTAGGTCAGCTTCTTCCATTAGGGTGGCCACAGTTTTTTCAGGATCGAGCACCGCCGGCTCGGGCTCGGCGGGAGGCGCCTCGGCATCAGCAATAGATGCAGCAGGTGTAGCAGGCGCAACAGGAGCCACCGCCGAACGGTGGAACCGCAATCCGGCCACCCGGGCAAGTAGCCGCGAGCCAAACAGTACGCCGTCAATGGCCAGCAGCACCAGGACCATCATGAACAGACCAACGGAGGTCAACATCCAGCTGTTTAGCGGCTTCTTGGATAAATCCAGCTGATATGGCGGTAAGGTTTGGGCAGTTTTAGTCACCGTAATTGGCTTTTGGATGGTTGCTCCCTGGAAATTAGTAGTGATCTTTTTGTTGCCAAGGGTGGTATGCAGCGTTACGCGGCCGCGTGCGTCAGTGGTGCCATTGTCACCATCTAGGCTCACGGTTACGCCTGCCTGCGGCTTGCCGTCCGGGCCCCGGACAATCACTACTACCGGAACTCCTGGCAACTGAACGGTCTGATCAGTGCTGAAGGCAGTGTTGCCGGCGGCATCGACGCTTTTTATCCGGTAGTGCAGTAGTATTTCCGGCGCTAAGAATGGGCTGGTAAGCGGCGCAACGTGTGTGGTACTAGGCGTGGCCACCGATGTTCCCAGGCCATAGTTAGTTTCGACGCCATATTCCACCGTGGTATCGGCGGCTTCGTTTGTTTCCCAGGTAATGGTCACACTGAAAGGCGTCAGGTCTTTGGTTTTAATAGCGGTAATCACCGGTGGGGCGGTGTCTTTTGGCGGAGCCGGTGCTGCTGGCGCGGCCGGTTTTGCTGAACCGGAACCACTAGCAGCTGCCGCTCCGAAATTAACGGAGGTGCCGCTGCTGCCATAGGGTACGGCATTGCCGTCACTGACCAATGAAGAACTACCGGAAACACCAATAGCAGCGCTACCAGTGCCGGCCAGGGCTTTAAAGGTCACCGTACCCACCAGGGCACTGCCAGTGACTGCGCCAGTGGTGCCGCGGGCAATCGAAGCGGCTCCGTCACCGCCACTGTTGGTCGCGGCAATCTCAAAAGCGCCGCCGCTGGCAGAAAATCCAACATACTGAAGCTTGCTGGCCGGATAGTTAATATCCACCTGCACGGCGTTGACGGTGGCGCCGCCGGCATTCACATAGATGGCAACAATTAAGCTGCCGCCGGCCGCCACCGTGCTCTTATTGGCGCTGAGTGAGATTGAGCCAGCGGCATACGCCAGGCCGGGAGCGGCCAGCGAGAACAGAGTGGTGATGGTTGCGGCCAGTCGGAATAATTTGGTGAATTTCATCATGTTTGTTTACTGATAATTACTATTATCCTGACCAAAGCGGGCCAGTAAAACGCTTAAGTCAAATATATCAACCTTACCGTTATTATTAAAGTCACCGGTGCCCGATTTATTAAAGTGGGCCAACAGTAAACTGAGGTCAAAAATATTAACCCGATGATCGCCATTGATATCAGCCGTCAGAGGCGGTGGGGGATTGTTGATATTGACGCTGATAGTTTGGAGACTGGCATTGCCGCTGTCATCAATCGCTTTCAGCACAATATAGCGCGGTCCATTATGGACGGCATAACTATTCCAGTTAATGGTAAAGGGAGCGGCTGTTAGGGTGGCTATCAGATTACCGTCAGCGTAAAATTCGACGCGGTTTAGCCCTAGGTCATCACTGGCTGTGGCACTAATCGGGAAGGTAAGCTGCTGCGACTGCCCGTTCAGCGGTGTCGTAAAAGCGACTATCGGTACTGTCGTATCCGGCAGGGTACTAATATCTAGAGTGCTAGAGGCTGCCGAACGATTACCGCTGGTATCAACGGTCCGTATGGTGTAAGCGTACTGACGATTATAGTGCAGGCTGGTGTCAGTATAGTCAGTGCCGGTCAGCGTAGTTATGAGCACACCGTCACGATACACATCATAACCAGCAACAGCCACATCATCGGCGGCCATATTCCAGCTCAGATCAATCGTGGTCGTGGTTTGAGCCAGCGAGGATAGCCCGGTCGGAGTAGCCGGCAAGATGGTATCAGTGAGGGTCTGAGCCGACAGACTGCCGGATTGGGCGGAATTATTGCCTGAACCGTCATGAGCCCGGACCGTATAGCTGTAAGCCGTATTAACGCTTAATCCAGTGTCGGTGAAGCTGGTGCCGACCGTACTGGTAAGCAAAACACCGCCGCGATACAGATCATAGCCGCTAACGGCAACGTTGTCGGTAGCCACGTTCCAGCTTAGGCTGATAGTCGTGTCAGTTCTCGCGCTCACATTGAGGCCGCCCGGTACTGAAGGGACAGTGGTGTCAAAGGCCGTGCGCACCGCCACATCGGCCGAGTAAACTGAGGCATTATTGGCAGCA
>CAYZSM010000109.1:0-3197 GCA_964481105.1 uncultured Candidatus Saccharibacteria bacterium
AACAACCCGGACCAGAAGGATTTCCTGATTCAGGAAACTCTGAATATGCTCTATAAATTGTACGATCCACAACATCAGGGGATCATGGGACCGCGTTATGAGCACATCTTTCGAAATGCCGCATTGGCGGTTATGGCCGATCCTAACGGGGGAACCTTTGTCGATATCCCTAAATTATTCCGTGATCCGGTTTTTCTGAAACAGAAATTACAACACGTTAAAGACCCTACGGTGCTGGAGTACTGGCAAAAGGAGTACCCGGCCAGTCAACGCTCCAATGAGGCCGGCGAGGTGACGGCCTGGTTTGTGAGTAAATTTGGTGCATTCCTGAGTAATGAAATGATGAGGAACATAATTGGCCAGACCAAAAGCGCTTTTGACATGCGCGATATTATGGACAATAAGAAAATTTTGCTGGTCAATTTGAGCAAAGGCCGGCTGGGTGAGCTGAACGCCAAATTACTGGGTATTGTGTTTGTGATGAAGTTCCAGGCGGCGGCCATGAGCCGGGCGACGATTCCTGAAAACGAGCGGGTTGATTTCTGTTTGTATGTTGATGAGTTCCAAAACTTCTCAACTGACAGCTTCGCGACTATTATGTCCGAGGCCCGAAAGTATCACCTGAACCTGGTTGTTGCCAACCAGTTTACGACGCAGCTGACCCAGGAAATTCGTGATGCTGTCTTCGGTAACATGGGTACCATCGTGTCGTTCCGTATTGGTCAAAACGACGTTGAATCGATCGGCAAGTATTTCCAACCGACGTTTGACAGTGATGACTTGCTGCGAGTACCGAATCATAACTCCATTGTGCGCACCCTGATTGGTGGTGTGCCAACGCAGCCGTTCAGTATGGCAACGCTGCCGCCGCTGGGAACTCCGAACAAGCGGCTCTTCGAGGCTCTGAAACAGCTCTCCTCAGCCAAATATGGCCGCTTGAAGGCGGATGTCGAGCAGGAGTTTAATACGCGGTTGGCTGCCGCGTGGGGTCCCGTTTGGGGTGCAGGGGCGGGGTCGGAAACCGGGCCTGCTTTGGGCGCTGCAACTGCGGCGCAGCCGCGGGTACCGGTGCTATCCGTAGCCGGGCCAGCACTGCCGCCTCCAGCTCCAGCTGCCGGCGGTAACTCCTTCCTGGATGATTGGCTTAATAAGCGCAAGGCCGCCCCGACGGCTGCCACTGCACCGGCAGCCGCATCATCGCCGGTACCTAATACGGTTGCTACGCCGACATTAACGACTCCAACGACGCCTGTTCCGGATCCAATCAGTCCACTTATCGCGCCTGTTCCACAGCCGGTAGCGACTGCCGCCACACTGGATCCAGACGCGCCGAAGATTAATACTGATCATCGCACCGCCATGACGGCGCCGCCGGTAGTGTCGCCCGAGCCACCTGTCGCGCCAGCCGGAGTGCCGGCCGCTGGGCCGATTGTGACACCGACGACCGATGCTCAGCTGACGCCCAGTGAGACCAAGAATATTTCCAGTGATGAGATAGAGCAAACTGAGGTCGATAAAATTGCCGCCGAACTTCGGCAGCAATTCGCCGCTCCGGAAGCCGAGGCGGCCGAAAAACCGGCTCCGAAGACTGAAGATACCTTTGGTCTGGAGCACGGCGACGAGGATACCATTTTTATTGACCGCGACGGCACCTTCCAGATTAACGAGGCGTCCAAGCCGAAAGCACCGGCTGCTTCTACCGAAGGTGAAGCCGAAGCAGCAGCTGAGTAGACTAATTAATCGTTGGCGTGACGGCGTGAGCTGGTCGCGACATGAACCAGTAATTCCAAGATAAGGCCGACAATGAAGCCGCCGGCGAACAGCAGTAAGAAGATCAAATAGTTATATCTGTAGCCATGACTCTTCGCTAAGTACAGGTAAGCCGACGTGCCCATAAATGCCACTAGACTGCCGCCGAGCAAGCCGGAGGGCCGGCTAACGGTACGGTCGCTGAGTTCGCTGAGGACCCTGACCACCGGCTGGTGAACCAGCTTACTGAAGGTCCGGGCGGGGGCAGGTAATTTGCGTTGGATGCTTCGCAGTTCGCGGTTGAGAGTGATTGATT
This sequence comes from uncultured Candidatus Saccharibacteria bacterium, assembly GCA_964481105.1. GTDB lineage: Bacteria > Patescibacteriota > Saccharimonadia > Saccharimonadales > UBA4665 > CAYMUN01. The sequence continues at coordinate 2,066 of CAYZSM010000109.1, forward strand.
TGAGCTCCTGGTTGATATTGAGCGACGGAGCCGGCGTATCGGCTTGCTCGGCGGTCTGCAAACGTTCCAGCGGGTCAGCGGTGCTTTTGCCGATTTCAGCGATCTCGTGGCGAGCATGCGAGGCCTGCAGCTGTGGATCAACCTCGCCTTTGCGCAGGGGCTCAGCTTGCTCGGGAGTTGGCAATAATCGTTCAGCGCTGGTTAGCCGTTCTGCTGAACCTGTTTCATGTTTGGTTGAAATATTTTCCGCCATAGCTATACTCCTGGGGCCTGCGCTGTTTCACGCACTGCCAAATTACTTTCACGAGCTAAAAGTCGGGCGCGGCCATAGAAGTAGCCGCCGATGATCACCATAATTGCCGCCAAAAACAGGCTGGTACCGGGTCCGGTGTTCGGCAGGGTAGCCGCGGTGTTTTGGACGGCTTGGACGGGCGTTGGTGGCAACTTGATGTTCACCGTGTCGCCGTAAACATTGGTCATAATCATATCAAAATGGAAAGGATCATTCGGGCTGGCCGGCGTTTGCGGTATGGAATCTTTGACTTTAACGGTCACTGAAACGCTGGCAGTTTTCCCAGCGGCAATATCTTGCTTCGGCCAGGTGGCCACTTTGCCGCTGTCAAGTGTTGCACCATGCAAATCGGTGATGTTGGCGTAATCCGAGACATCTGAAAGGTTTTCTTCAAAACTAAAGCCTTTGACTGCCGCTTTGCCCTGATTCTCGGCGAGCAGCGTGTACGTGATCACGTCACCAGCCTTGGCTGTAGTGTTGTTAGCGTCGGCCAGACCGGCGGTGACATTAGCGGCTGTTTTATGAACTTCCACACAGGCCAGCTTGTCGCTGCTGCTGACGCTTTTATCGCATGACTTGCAGGAAACGTCCGAAGCCGGCACTAAACTATTGTATTCACATGGCTGATAACACTTCGGACTGGCCGCCGGCAGGCTGGAATCATACTTGCAGGGTGCGGGAGTCGGTGTTGGCGTTGGATACGGTGTTGGCGTTGGTGCGGGAGTAGGGGTCGGGGCTGGGGTTGGATACGGCTGGGGAACTGGCGTCGCTGTTGGTGTAGGCGAGGGTGCTGGCGTTGGTGCGGGTGGTGGGAAGCAGACGGTGGTGCTCGTTTCCAGT
>CAYZSM010000110.1:0-3194 GCA_964481105.1 uncultured Candidatus Saccharibacteria bacterium
AGTATCGCCATCGGCAAAAGCGGCCAAAATGTCCGCCTGGCCAGCAAACTGACCGGCTATGAACTGGATATTGAAGCCGAACGCGTCACCGCCAGTGCTGCCGCCGAACCTGAAGAACCCGAGGCGACAGCAGCACCAGTCCCAGAAGCTGCTGCTCCCAAAGCCACCACTGAAACCACTGTGGAAGGCACGGTAAACACCACTGAACTACCGAAACAACCGAAGCTGAAGCGCAAAAACGAATTGGAGTCTTCGCTGCTGGAGGCGATTGAAGAGCACGGGGAATAACTGTATGGCTAAGTGCCCTATTGGTTGTGGCGAAGTAGTCATGTTTAATGCCGACGCTCAATTAGATGAGGTTCCTTGTATTGGCTGTATCGGTAAAACTAACAACCGATACAGCGAGACAGTTGCTTTCCCGGATATTCCAAGCAACATTTTTGAGGGCAGTGAAGTCGAAGATTTAAGCCAACATACCGTAACCCAAGTTAGTCGACCAGATGCGACAGAGAGAAGGGAAGTTACAATTCAAAATGTTATTTCCTGCGAAGACCGGAGCTATGTCATAACGAGCTATGAAACGTTTGTGGTTAATTGCGCCCGACAAGCCACTTCTTAAATTAGCACTCTTGACGTGAGAGTGCCAAGTGGTATTATGGTAGTAGGCTAATGTCGCAATAATCTTCCGCTAACAGATCAATATAAGACGACACACACGCCGCAAAAGGAGCAATACTACGCTATGATGTCGAATTCCCCGGATTTTCAAGAATTTTTAAATCACTTAACCAATAACGCACTGCAGAGTTTGAAGCATGCCGACGCCATTGCACGCAGCTTCGGCAGCGCCTATGTCGGCACAGAGCACCTCTTGCTGGGAATTTTAGCTCAAGAAGGCAGCATTGGCGCTAAAATCCTAGAAGGCACTGGTGTTACTCTCGATCGCGCCCGCTTGGCCCTGAATTTAACGCCCAAAACACTGGTTATCAATATGGGCGCGAAAGGCCTGAGTGAAACTGCCAAATTAACACTTAAAATGGCTTACGATATAGCCCAGGATTACTCCCAGGAATACTGCGGTACCGAGCATATTTTATATAGCATTTTGACGCAAAAGAACGCTAGGGCGACCATATTGCTGCGCGACATGAACATAAATGTCGACAGCTTAACCGGTGAGATTGAACAATTTCTGACTCGGCAGCAATACGAAGAAGACCAAGAGACCGGCAGCGGCTCTCAGAGGCGCGGCAAAAAAGGTGGCAAAAAGACCGCGCTGGATTTCTTTGGAACAGATCTTACAGCATTGGCACGCCAAGGGAAATTAGACCCTGTGGTTGGCCGCGAAAATCAAATTCGCAGAGTCGTGACTATTTTGAACCGTCGAACCAAGAATAACCCGGTGCTGATTGGCGAACCCGGTGTCGGTAAAACCGCCATCGTCGAAGGACTGGCCCAGCGCATTATTGCCGAAGACGTACCTGACAGCCTGCTTGAAAAACGGATTGTCACGCTGGACCTTGCCGGCATGATCGCCGGCACTAAATACCGCGGTGAGTTCGAGGAACGGCTCAAAAAAGTGATGGGCGAACTGGAAAAAGACAGCAAAACCATTGTGTTTATTGACGAGTTGCACTTAATTGTTGGCGCCGGCGCCGCCGAAGGTGCCATGGATGCCGGTAATATCTTGAAGCCGGCCTTGGCCCGCGGCAAAATCCAGTTAATCGGTGCGACCACAACCGCTGAATACACCAAACACATTGAAAAAGACGCTGCTTTGGAGCGTCGATTCCAGCCGATTCAGGTGCCGGAAACCACGCCCAGCGAAACTTTGGCTATTTTAAAGGGCTTGCGCAAACATTACGAGAACTTTCATGGTGTAACCATGAGTGACGAAGTGCTGGACGACGCCGTCACACTGGCCAAGCGCTACATCCCCGATCGTTACATGCCGGATAAGGCGATTGATTTGATTGACGAAACAGCTGCACATCTTAGGATTGACCGCGGCAAGACCAGTCCGGAAGTCCGAGCTCTGCAAAAAGAGCTGAAACTAGTTAATACTCAAATTGAGGAAGCAGTTGACGCTGAAGATTATGAACGGGCGGCCCGAGCCAAAACGCGTGCCTCGCAAATCAACAAAGAATTAACTAAACTGCACGCCACCAACAAAAATGCCAAGCGTCTAGTTGTCAGCAGTGAAGATTTGGCCGATGTGGTGGCTCGCATGACCGGGGTACCGGTCAAGAAAGTCATTCGCAGCGAAGCCAAGTACCTCTTGACGCTTGAAAAAACCCTCGGCAAATACATTATTGGTCAGTCCGAAGCTGTTGAAGCTGTTTCCAAAGCTATTCGTCGCAATCGTAGCGGCATCAGCAGTCATCAGCGGCCGATTGGTTCATTTATATTCCTTGGTCCTACCGGCGTCGGCAAAACCGAGCTGGCCCGGGTGCTAGCCCGCGAGTTCTTTGGCAGCGAAAATGCGCTCGTCAAAATTGACATGTCGGAATTTGGCGAGCATCACAATGTTTCTCGCCTGGTTGGTGCGCCGGCCGGTTACGTCGGCTATGATGAGGGCGGTCAACTGACCGACAAAATCCGCCGCCAACCCTACAGTCTGGTGCTCTTCGACGAGATTGAAAAAGCCCATCCTGATGTCTTCAATATGTTGTTGCAAATGCTAGAAGACGGCTACTTAACTGACGCCAAAGGCCGGCGGATTGACTTCACTAATACCATCGTCATCATGACCAGCAATGTCGGCGCCGACAAGCTCCAAAAAGAAGCCAATCTTGGTTTCCATGCTACTAAGCCAGGCGACCTCAAAGATCTTGACGCTATGCACGAAACCAACAAAAGCCGAGTTCAAGAAGAACTCAAAAAGCTTTTACGACCCGAACTGTTGAACCGCATCGACAAAACCATCGTCTTCCGGGCCTTAACTCACAAAGATATTTACCGGATTATTGACCTGCAAATCGCCGAGCTGAAAGAGCGCCTCCAGCGCAAAGGTGTCGGACTGGAACTCAATGCCGCAGCTAAAAGCTACTTGCTTGAACACGGCTACGACGCCCATAACGGTGTCCGGCCGTTGCGCCGTCTAATCCAGGACACTATCGAGGATCATTTAGCCCTCGATATCTTAGATGAAAAGTACGAAAAAGGTGATATTATTCAGGTAGCTGCCAAAAAGG
>CAYZSM010000111.1:0-3187 GCA_964481105.1 uncultured Candidatus Saccharibacteria bacterium
GACCATTTGAGAAGTAGCGTACAATACGGGGCATGGCAGCAGTATTTTTGGTGATAGCGCTGGTCGGTATGTTGCTGCTTGGTAATGAACTATGGTGGCGCCGGCAGGCGCCGAGCAGCGAGTGGAGCCGTAAGTTTATACATATTACCGTTGGCAGTTTTGTGGCCTTTTGGCCATTTTTTTTGAGCTGGGAAACTATTCGTTGGTTGAGTCTGAGCTTTGTGGTGGTGGTCGCCGTCTCCAAGTATCTTAAAATTTTCCAGGCGATCCACAGCGTGCAGCGACCGACGCTTGGCGAATTATACTTTGCGATAGCCGTTGGTTTGACTACGCTAGTCACCCAAAACAAATGGATATACATGGTGTCGCTGCTGCAAATGAGTCTGGCTGATGGACTGGCGGCAGTGATTGGTGTGCGGTACGGCAAGCAATCATATCTCATGTTCGGGCACCGCAAAAGCTGGCTGGGCAGTCTGACGTTTTTCGTAATATCGCTTACCATACTTATCGTTTACGGTCAGATTGGCAACCAGGCACTTGAGCCTGTACACATTGTTGGCCTAGCTGGCCTGGCGACTATTATTGAGAATCTTGGCGTACAGGGTATTGATAATTTGCTGGTACCGCTGCTGGTCGCCTGGCTGTTAGCTATGCGTTAACTGGTCCGAAGTGAGCCCGCAGGGCATTGACGATAACCACCACATCGACGACTTCTTGGACGATTGCACCGGCTAACGGCGGGAATTTGCCGGTCGCAAACACGGCCATTAGTAACACGCTAAGTCCAATACCTACCAAAATGCTTTGCCGGGCAATCCGGAAACTGCGACGGGCAATCGCCAGAGCAATCGCCAGACGTCCTAAATCGTCGGGCATAATGACGATATCGGCGGATTCACTGGCCGCTGTTGAGCCGCGGGCACCAAGAGCGATGCCAATATCGGCGGCTGTCAGAATCGGAGCGTCATTGACGCCGTCTCCCACGAAGGCCAGCGGCCGATTTTTGGCTTCTTCCAAAACGCGCAACTTATCGGCCGGCAAGGCGTCGGCATACACGTGAGCAATACCGAGCTGCTTCGCAACAGTTAGTGCTGCAGCCTGATTGTCACCGGTTACCATCATGAATTCTTTGATACCAAGTTGGTTGAGGCGTTCTAAAGTGGCACCGGTTTCGCCGCGCAGTTCGTCTTTCAAACTTATAACTCCTGCAAGCTGACCATCGACAGCCACGAAAACAGCCGTTTGCTGGATGGCTTGCTTTTTGAATTTAGCCGGCAGACGAATGTCTCGCTCTTCCAAAAGACTCAAGCGACCGACTAGCACCGGCTGACCTTTGATGACTGCTTCCAGGCCACGGCCGGCTATTTCACGGATATGCTTAGCTTTGGTGAATTTAAGACCGGCCTGCTGAGCGGAAGCGGTGATGGCTTGAGCCAATACATGCTGCGAATTTTGTTCGAGACTGGCGGCCAGGCCAAGAACCGCGTCTTTGGTGTAGGGACTGTAGGCTGTTACGGTATCAACCGCCAGTATCCCGCTGGTGAGTGTGCCGGTTTTATCAAAGGCGATGCTCCGGGTTTCGGCCAGCCGCTCCAGCGCTGAACCGCTTTTCACGATGATCCCATAGCGGCTGGCCCGCGCCATACCACTCATCAAGGCAATTGGCGCCGCCAACAGCAGCGGGCAAGGTGTGGCCACGACAATAACTTCCAAAAAGCGAATTGCCTGGCCGCTCAAAAACCACATCGCTGTGGCCAGCGTGTAGGCCATAAAGGTAAAGGGCAAGCTGTAACGGTCAGCCAAACGGACAAACGGCGCCTGGCTGGAAGCGGCGCTGCGCACCAACTGAACGATTTGCTGGTACTGACTATCTTCGGCGCTGGCCAGTGCTTTGGCGGTTATCGGCGCATCGAGATTAATCGACCCACTCAATAGTTGATCGCCGGCCTGTTTGGCTTGTGGCAGGCTTTCACCGGTCAGTGAGGCTTCATCAAAGTTGGCGGCGCCCTCAATAATCACGGCGTCAACCGGCACCACCTCGCCGGGCTTAATCAGGATTTTATCCCCCGCCCGCAACTCGCCTACCCGCACATCGAGCGTCTGATTCTTGCGAATCACATGCGCGACATGCGGCGCTTGTTCCAGCAGGCTGTTCAGTTCACGGCGGGCGCGGTGTTCAGCAAAATCTTCCAGCCCCTCGCCTCCAGTCAGCATCAGCACCACAACAATCGCTGCCCAGTATTGACCGAGGATAACCGACGTCACAATAGCCGTGGCCGCCAGAATATCAATACCGTATTTGCCGGAGCGCACATCTTCAATCATCGACCAGGCCAGCGGCATCAGGGCTATGATGGAAACAATGCTCAGCAGCCAGTGTGCCACGGTGTGCTGTCCAAGGAGTTCAAGAATAATACCGGCGATAACCGTTATCAGTGACAAACTAAATAGCTTGTAGCGACGCAAAAATCTCACCAATTGTTTCATAATCCCTCCGCTTAGGCGCCCGTTCATAGTAGTATACCAACTTTGTGACAACCCCATGCTATACTATGTATAGTAAAGCCCTAAAGGAGTTAATATAATGAAAGCAGCCCAACTTATTAAATATGGTGGCCAGGATGCCCTCCAAGTTACTACTGAAGCCGAAAAGCCAACGGCCGGCTCCGGGCAAGTCCTGGTAGAAGTGTACGCAGCTTCGGCTAACCCTTTCGATTATCATGTTCGCGGGGGCGAGCACCAAGCCTATATTAAGTTGGAACTGCCGGCTACGCTGGGCAGTGACGTTGCTGGCACAGTGGCAGCGATCGGTGAAGATGTCAGCGGTTTTGAGTTAGGCCAAGCCGTCTATGGCATGGCCAATGCGGTTCATGGTCAGGGTTCGTATGCCGAATTCACTCCGGTGGTTGCTGCGCAATTAGCCCCAAAGCCGCAAAGCGTCGATTTTGTAACGGCCGCTGCCTTGCCATTGACGGCTGTCAGCGCTTACCAGGCATTGGTCGATCATATGCAGCTCCAAGCTGGTCAGAAAATTCTTATCCACGGTGCCGCTGGCGGTATTGGTTCGCTGGCTGTCCAAATTGCTAAAAATATCGGCGCGTACGTAGCCGCGACAGCCAGCGCCAATGACGCCGATTTTGTGAAAAGCTTGGGAGCCGACGAAGTTATTGATTACACCAGCCAAGAT
>CAYZSM010000112.1:0-3185 GCA_964481105.1 uncultured Candidatus Saccharibacteria bacterium
CGGACGCTACTTCTTCGACGAGGTAATTGATGATTATTATCACATCCCGGAACGAATTAACGCCATTACCCACGACCGCATTATCACCGTCACCAAAGCGATGTTCGCCGATGATATTTGGGGCTTTGGCACCCTGGGCGACTGTGGCCTGGACTTTGCCACCGAGCTCCAGCACCAGTTGGCACCGCTGTGGGAAGCCCGCGGCTAAAAGCAAGTATTGCTATACTTCTATAGATATGGAAGACCAAAGCAAGCAAGCCGCCCACCTAAAAAGCCAGGTTAATAAGGCCTTACAGCAACTGAACATTGACGGATTACGCACGCAACTAGAAAAACTGCAGGCTACTGCCAACCAGCCTGATTTTTGGAATGATTCTCAGAAAGCCCAGGCAATTATGAAGCAAATTGCTAGCTTAGAGGCCCGAACTGAGCCCTGGCTGACACTGCAGCAGGGAATCCACGATATCAGCGACATGCTGCAGCTAAACGACAGCAGCCTGCAGACCGAACTCCAGCAGCAATTAACTGAGTTGGATGCTTCGTTTAGCCGGCTAAAAGAGGATCTGAAATTCAGCGGACCCTACGACGGACACGATGCAATTCTCAGTATTCATGCTGGCGCCGGCGGCACGGATGCTCAGGATTGGACACAAATGTTACTCAGAATGTACACCCGCTATTTTGAAAATAACAGATGGAAGGTCACGACGGTCGAGGAATCACCGGGCGAGGAGGCCGGTTTGAAGAGTATCACTTTGGAGGTTGAAGGCCCGTTTGCTTACGGCAAATTGAAAGGTGAGCATGGCGTACATCGCCTGGTGCGCCTCAGCCCATTCAATAGTGACAACTTGCGTCAGACCAGTTTTGCGAAAGTCGAGATCATGCCTAAACTTGACCAGCCGGATGACCTGCAAATTGACGAGAAAGACTTGAAAATTGACGTCTACCGTAGCGGCGGTCATGGTGGCCAGTCGGTGAATACCACCGATTCAGCAGTGCGGGTGACGCACCTGCCAACCGGCCTAAGCGTCGCCATCCAAAACGAACGTAGTCAGTTGCAAAATAAAGAGACGGCGCTGACTATTTTGCGTTCGCGCCTGGCGCAGCTACAAATGGAGCAACACGCTGAAAAGCTCAGTGAACTTAAAGGACCGAATCAGTCCGCCGAGTGGGGCAATCAAATTCGCAGTTACGTTTTGCATCCGTACAAGCAGGTCAAAGACCTGCGCAGCCGCTATGAAACGTCCGATCCAGAAGCTGTCTTGGATGGCAAACTTGATCCCTTAATCACTGCCTATCTTGACCACGCCCTCAGTAGCTAAACGTCAGCAAGTGGTATACTAAGAGTAATGATTTTACTGGATAGGGTGACCAAGAAGTATGTTCGCACCGAAGGCACAGCACTGGAGCGGATCAGTCTGCACGTCGAACCAAAAGAATTTGTGATTGTTGTCGGTCAGAGCGGCGCCGGCAAAACCACTCTGCTCAAGTTACTGACCCGCGAAGAACGGCCGACTTCCGGCAAAATTATCATTGGCGGCATCGATTATGACAAATTGAAGGATAAAGATATTCCGCTGCTGCGACGCAAAATTGGCGTTGTTTTTCAGGATTTCAAACTACTCCCCAACAAAACCGTCTTCGAAAATGTAGCCTTCGCACTGGAAATCGTCGGTGTTAGCAATAAAGAAATCCGCCATACTGTGCCTAAGGTGCTCGATATTGTTAATCTGAAGGGCAAGGAAAAACGTATGCCGCGGGAGCTGTCCGGCGGCGAACGTCAGCGGGTGGCTATCGCTCGGGCTATCGTCCGACAACCGCGTATTTTGATCGCTGATGAGCCGACCGGCAACCTTGATCCCAAGCACGCCTGGGATGTAATTAAGGTGCTGGAAAAAATTAATCGTTACGGTACCACGGTGTTACTAACCACCCATAACCAGGAAATAGTTAATAAATTGAAGCGGCGAGTGGTGACTATCCAGGGCGGCAAAATTACCAGCGACCGGGCCAACGCCAGCTATAAAATCTGATGATTATGCAACGGCGATTTACTACTCTTGGACGAATTATCCATAGCGGCACGCTTAACTTTATGCGCAATGTGACGTTAGCAGTAGCGGCTATGGCAGTTATGGCCGTGACTTTGACGATCGTGCTTTTTTCGGTAATTGCCAATGCCAGTTTTGCCAACACCATTGGTGATATCACCGATAAAATTAGTGTGTCAGCGTATTTACTGGATAGTACCACACCTGATCAAGCCAAGCAGCTAGTAACCGATCTTAAACACCAGCCAATGATCGCTAAAGTTGTGTATCTAGACAAAAAGGCGGCTACCCAGGCCTATATCAATCAAAATCCGGGCAATACCGGCCTGGCTTTGGCGATTACCCAGGCCAATAATCCTATTCCGGCGACTATCCAGATTTATCCGCGTGATCTTAACCAAGTACAGGCAATTAAGAATTTCTTAACGACGCCAGAGCGTCAAAAGCTCCAGACCGTCGATTCACCCTCATATAATGATAAGCGCAAAGAAGCGATTGATAACATTGCTCATGCTACTAACATTTTGCGCAAAATCGGCATTATCAGTGTGGCGGTTTTTGCAATTACCTGTGCGTTGACTATCTTTAACACTATCCAGATGGCTATATTTAATCGCCGCGACGAGATCACTATTATGCGGCTGCTGGGGGCCAGCACCGGCTACATTCGGGGGCCGTTTATTGTCGAGAGCGCTATTTATGGTTTACTCTCGGGAATTTTTTCGATTTTTATTGTTAATTCGGCATTTTTGGCCAGCAGCGGCGCGTTGCAGGCCAGCAGCCTGGGGCTGCTGGATATTAACTATGCCAACACTTATTTCGATAACCACTTTTTCAAGCTCTTGGCTATGCAAATCGCTATTGGTATACTACTAGGTACGGTATCTTCCGCTATTGCGACCCGCCGTTACCTGAAATTCAAATCGAAATAAAGCAACATTCTTTTTAGCGGGCCACGAAAGAGGGGGTACTACTTGATTTCATATGATACAATTGATCTAAGCATAAAAGCTAAAACGAAAACCATGCTCGACAAAATTCAAATACCCACTCGGTTCTATAAAGTGCGCGCCGCGGTAGCAGTGTTAATTTTAACGTCTCTGATTAGTAGCGCCGTGGTAGTTCATGCCGATC
>CAYZSM010000113.1:0-3147 GCA_964481105.1 uncultured Candidatus Saccharibacteria bacterium
TGCCCGTTCTGTGGCGAGTACTATCCGATCGTCAAGCAGGTACAGCAAAAATATAATGATCAGATTTTCTTCCAGTTTCGTAATTATCCACTGAGCAATGCTCACCCCAACGCATTTGCCGCTGCCCGGGCAGCCGAGGCTGCCGCCATGCAAAATAAATTCTGGGAAATGCACGATCTGCTCTACGAAACCCAAACTCAGTGGGCCAATTTAGGTGACGCCGTGCCGACGTTCCAGCAACTGGCTCAACAACTCGGCCTGAACATGACCAAATTCAAGACCGATTTTGCCAGCAGCAAGGTGAACGACCTGATCAATGCTGATATGGCCGAAGGCAATCGCCTGAATATCCAGGGTACGCCAACGTTCTTCCTGAACGGCAAAAAAATCGAAGTCGATCAAAACGTCTCGTCTTTTGAAAAAGTTATTGACGCTGCTATCGCCAAGCAACCGCAGCCCAAGGCCGGCACCACATCACAAACGCCGGCAGCTGCTACTCCGGCCCCGACTGACGGCTCCACAGCCGCTCCTGCGCAGTAAACCTAATAATACAAAAACTCGCGCCATTCCGGCTGGTCAATATGCACGGGAACCTGTATCACGGGCGTAGCTATAATTTTTATTTTTACGGACACTCCTCACCTCTTCCACGTCGAACTGTCTCACTAGTTCGACTCGTCGTCACATTTTTTAAATATTGTTTTTGTCTCTCATGACCCTCTCTAGGGGATCAATGACATGCCCGTAAGTTTAGCAAAAGCCCTATGCTCGTGTCAACTCGTCACGCGAGCGACACATAGAGCCAGTTGCGGTTGCTGTAGCGCTCGACACTGGTTAGGAGGCCGGGAGTGGCTTGGCGGCGGCGCAAGGCGGCACGGACTCGTCCCGAGGAGACTTCCGGCGCATAGCTGGGAAACATTGTCAGTAGTGGCGGTTGGACCGGCCAGCTTTCAATAATCTGGCGCGTTTTGTCGTGATCGTCCGTTTCGCGTAGGCCGATTACCAGTTCAGTTTCGCCTATCAGGCGTTCGGCATGCGGCCAATTCGCTATGTCAGCAACGACATCCGAACCAAACAGAAAAACCAGCTGGCTATCAGGAAACTGCTGCTGCAAAAACGGCAAAGTGCGCTCCACACTGAAACTGACATCAACCAGTTCAAGGACCGCAAACTGCGGATGCGGCCGCAGCGCCCGCTTGAGCATAGCCACGCGGTGACCAAAATGCTCGACATGCTCTTTGGCGCGCGGCCGCCGTTCCGGCAAGAAATAGATATGATCAAGCTTCGCAGCCTGCAAAGCCTGCAGCGCAAAGGTAATATGCCCAGCATGCACCGGATCAAAGGTTCCAGCGTATATTCCAATGCGCGAGGGAGTGTGATGCATGGCCATGCTAACTAGTATACGAGCCTGTGGATGGGAGCGTTAGTGGCGATTTTCCGATTTGTGATTTTCTTTCTCTTGGCGCTTTTTATCGAGGGAAGCCACCTCGGCCTTTTCGGCTATTTTCACATCCTCTCCCTTGAGTTTTGTGGAGCGACAATTGACGCAGGCGGTGTTGCCGTTGTAATCGTGATGCAGTTCCAGCTCATGGCAATTTGTGCAAGCCTGCTCAGTGTTGCGCAGTATTGTGCCGCTGAGTCCTAGGCCGGCAGCTATCTTGCCAGCCGGACTGTTGGGATCAACTCCTTCTAGTCCGCAGCTATCAGCGCCGCAATATGAAACCTCGGGAGCCTCTTTTTCTACTCGCTGCTGCAATTGCCGGGCTTCACTTGTCCTGCCGAGCGCATCCAAGCGAGCAACTTCACTAAAGCCAACGGCGGTCGCCTTATCGAACATTGCTTCGGCAAGCTCGGGATGCTTGCTGGCAACTTCCAACAGCGTTGCTTTCAGGAATTTGTCGACAAGCGCCGTGGCAACTCGTGGATCGGTGCCCTTTTCTTCCAGCGCGATCAAATATTCGGCGAGCTGGGTGGGCTTTGGCGCTAACTTGGCCCGTCTGACTTCAGCGTCCTCAACAAACTCATCGTAATCTTTGGGGTGATCTTCGGCTACTGCTTCACCCATGAAGATATTTTTTCCATGCACAGCGCCGGCTTCTTGGTCTAGTTCCTTGATCAAATCCATGACGCTTTCACCGTTGACACTAATAAACTGTGATCCGTGAATTTCAGTTTTAGTCATTTCGGCTTTTGCAGTGACGGCGGCTTTTTTGGCTAAGACTGTTTGAACGATTTCATGATTAATGTACAGTCCGGGAACAGCTGCCTGCTCTTCCTGGCGATCGCCGGCATCATCAAAATAGTGCACGCCGCGGATCATGATTTTCTCAACTGCCGGAGCATAGCCGCCGTGCGAAGCCTTGGCGTTAATCTTATAGCCTTCAATGGCGTAATCAGTACACTCCGAGATAGTCATAACACTCAAATTAGGCTGCGCGGGAGCATGTTCGCCGGCAGCCGGTAATGTAGCTGTTGCGCCGATTTCCTGGATAGCTCCCCGTAAGCCGACGCGTCCAATCATGCTGCCAATAGCTTCATAGGTAGCTTCTTCGACGTACTCATTGACACGGCGGTCTTGTTCCTCGGGTTCGGCTGAGGGACTCAGGCCGTTATGCACCATCCGCGAAATTGATAAACCGTGGGAGAAATACTCGCCAGTGGATTGATCCCGGTTTTGGGTAATTTTGGCGAAGTATTCAGCAGTGTTTTTACTGTACGCTTCGGCCAACAAACGTTCGGAGTCAAGTATTAAGCCGGTGCGCACTTCTTGGTACTGCGGGCTGTCTTCGCCATAGCGCTTTTTGGTTTCCACGACTTGCCGGGCAGTACCCAGGGCGTCGACCGATGTTGGTACGGCCTCAGGCTTGCCAGTCCGAATAAGTGAGCGATTTTGTGCCAGAATTTTGCTGGCGTTATCCGCGGCGTTGCGCCGCTTGAGTGATAATTCCGGGATGTTTTCGGAGTTAACCAGACTGAGGCTGGCAACCACTGGACTTTCTGTGGCCCCCAGACCTTCTCCGGCAATAACTTGAAACGTTGGCCGCTGATCAAGCGGCTGGATGGCTAGGTCTTCAAATTGGGGTGCTAAAGCTACGTTTGGTCGCATGGGGGCTCCTGCTCGGGAGGCTTAGTGATTGCTGTATCGGA
>CAYZSM010000114.1:0-3145 GCA_964481105.1 uncultured Candidatus Saccharibacteria bacterium
GCCCCCCAGGGTGTCGTTGTCGGCGTTGGGGGCGGGGGGGCAGGCGGTTGGGGGTCGGGGGTGGGGGTCGGCGTGGGCGTAGGGGTCGGAGTGGGAGTTGGCGTAGGTGTCGGAGTTGGAGTAGGTGTAGGTGTGGGGGTAGGGGTTGGAGTTGGCGTTGGTGCCGGAGCGGCAGCGTCCGTCAAACTAAAATCGTCGGTTTGTAAGCTGCCAACGGCTGCTAAGATATGCAGAATCGAGACCTTGGCGACATTTGCGGGAGTAGTAAAGGTAACGGTATTGGCTTGCCAAGCAGTTGAAGGAGCAATAGCCGTCAGATAAATATAGCTGACATTGCCGGCGGTATCGGTGTACTGGGCATCAAGTTCGGTACCAACCGAAGCGATACTGAAATCTGAATAGGTATAACTATGATTAGGGCTAACTGCCACGGCGTCAGGAATCGATTTGGCATCGCCGTCAGTGCGGGTGGTCATGCTAGCCTGCAAGCTGTGAGTACCGGTATGGCCGGTGGCCTTAAATACTAACTTTGCATCGTTCGTACCCCAGCTGTTTGGTACCCAATTGGCTGGTTGACCACTGGCCAGTGTGGTTTCTACTGAAGGATTGGCCATTAAGTTAATGGCAGCGGCACGGGTTGGCACCGCACTAGTGACCAGCGCGAATAACAGACCTAAAACGCCGAAAAGAGCACCAATTCTTTTAATCATAAATTTCCCGTGTTCCTTAAACTACCTTTAATAAATCAATTTTATTACAGCTTAAGCTTAGCACTAATTTGTATAAATGTCAAATACAATCTGTAAGCATAAGTATTTTACAATATATACTTTACAAGAACGCATAAATCGTGTATAATGCTTATTGAATTAGGGTCTGGGAGCACCAGTGGAGGAGCTGAAAAGCACCTATAACAGATGCCGCGGATGCTAATTACTATATAAAATAAGGAGAGACAGCATGTACGGAAAAGGCGCAGGTTCTTTAGCAACCTCTACTGGAATCGCCGTTCTGCCTGAAACTGGTTCAAACCACGGACTTTTTGTCCTGGCTGCCAGCTTGATTGTAGTCGGCATCGTCGTTTTTGTCGCCAGCACTGTCTTAGCTCGCAAGAGCAACAGCGCGGCCTAAATAAACGCGAACGGTTGAATCAGGTCTAGCGGCTTTCATAGTCGCTAGGCTGGATTCGCTGTGTCCTGACTCATGCAAGGATAATTATGTTTCGACTTCGATTTCTTCAAGTTATTTCACTGACGCTTATTATTATCGGCGTAGTCGGTTTGGTGCCGTTCGTCGCTCTCTGGTCTCAGCACCAGACTGCTCTAAAGCAAGCTGCTGCCGCTCCAGCCATTCCATCAGTAGCGCCGCCGCCGAAACCGCAGGCCATTACCGGCAAACCAGTCCGAATCACCATTTCCAGCCCTCATATTGACCTCCCGGTCGTTGACGGCGTTTACGACGCTAAAACCGGTGAATGGACCTTATCCCTCAACAAAGCGCACTACGCCTTGCCGAGCACTCAGCCAAACGATCAGTCCGGCAACACCCTTATTTACGGGCACTATCGTCCGGAAGTCTTTGCCTACCTGCATCTAATAAAACCAGGCGCCACCGCCACTCTGACTACTGATAACGGCTATACATTCAATTACACCTTTATGAGCAGTGAACCGCTGGATCCCACCGATACCAGCATTTTTACCTACCAAGGGCCGCCACGCCTGACCATCCAAACCTGCTCCGGCAGCTACATGCAACACCGCCAAATGTACTACTTCCGCTTCGACAGTGTCACCAAAAATTAAAAGACTAAACTATAGCTGGCTCGATGACGTGCGCAGTATCACGCAAAGCTTGCACGGGCAACTCATAGCGACGACCTTCGGTCGACCAACCCTTAGTCTTACCGCGATAGCGCTGTAAGAGTATGACTTCAGCGAACGCCGTAAAATACATGCCAATTTCAAGCATTCTGAGGAAGTAATAATACGGCAATATGCCTAACAAGTTCCAGCGTTTGATAGTAATAGCCGACAATATAATCAAAAAGTTGGTGAAGATCAAGTCAATGGCAATGGCCGCCGGGATAATAATCCACCGGTGGGTCATCAGCAGGATAATCGGATACAGAATAAAGATCTGGCCAAGGAACAAAATCGTTTGGAAGAGCTGAAAACCAATACCGACATCAATTTTTTGGCGTTTTAGACCAATCCGGTACTTACGCACACCTTGGAAGAAGCCGCGGTACCAGCGCATCGATTGCTTGCAAAAATCTGACAGTGTCTGAGGATCCTGGGTGTAGTTAACGGCACCAGGGATAAACAAGATTTTACCGAGTTTTTTGCGGTGCACTTGCAGGGTGATGTCAAAATCTTCGGTCAAACTGTCGCCGCTAAGCTCTAGCTGCGATAAAATATCCGTCCGGAAGCTGGTAACCGGCCCCGGAAAGACGGAAATCATACCTAACATCGACTGTATGCGGCGGAAAACCTGCTGACCGTAGGTGTAACAAAAGGCGCGGTAGGTGGAAATCCAGTTGCCCCGGAGACTTTGGACGAAACCAAGGGCTACAACATGGTTATTATCCAGTTGCTTGCGATAAATCCGGAAGTAATCCGGCGAGAAAATACTGTCGGCGTCCGCCACATGCAGCCACTGGTAATGCTTCTCAATTTCAAACTTCTTAATGGCCTTTTGCACGGCCAAGGCTTTGCCACTGCGGCGAACATTCAAGACGTTCTTTTTACCGAGGATTGCTTCGGCGATACGTCGGGTATTATCAGTTGAAGCGTCATTAACCACGAAGATATCGCGCCTATTTTGGCCAGAGGCGATAGCCGAACGAATAGTGGCCGCAATGATCATTTCTTCGTTGTGGCCGGGCAACAATAAAGCCAGCTTGCGGCGTGGCCGGAAGCTGCGGGTGACGGCGCGATGGGTGATGAGAATTGGTCGGTTCATAGGTATACGAGGCTTGGGACTATAAAATATTGGTATAGAGGCAGCCAAGACCGGTCGGCTATCCATATTGACTGGTCGGCTATCGTACGTTGCTACCCTGGTATCAAACCGAACGGGTTTAGTTTCATACATGCATACATATTAACATAAACTTGATAAAATAGCAAGTAAAATATGTCGG
>CAYZSM010000115.1:0-3126 GCA_964481105.1 uncultured Candidatus Saccharibacteria bacterium
AGGGGTTAGAGTCCCCTGACCCGCACCATATTGTATAATTGGTAAACTAGTGTTATAATAAGCACTAGTTTTTATATTTAGGAGCAGATTGTGATAGTTGGAAGAAAAGTTGGTGATGTAGTTACCGGCCCTGAAAGACACGTTGCTTTTGCAGTTAACAGCGAAGGCCATAATGACGCTGGCTTGGCTGGCAATATTGCCTATAATTATTGGCCAGAATTAGCCTCAACCGGTGCTATTAGAATGGGCGAGATACTCTCCAAGGATGCTGGCAACAAAGTTTTCCATGCGCTTGTAGTCCATCACTTACTGAAGGTTGGCAAGAAGCGCCTCGTCATATTGAAGCCTGCTTTAATGAACTTCAAATTCCTACAGACGAAGAAATTGCAAGCGTAGCAATGGGCGCTGGCATGATAGGTATGCTTTCTGGCGCAAACCCAGCAGAAAACCTCGCAGCTATGGAGCGTTCAAACAAAAGTATTGTTGTGTACGATTTTGCTTAGGATAACGAAAGTATGATTTACGAAAATAGTGCAAACTGTGCCAATTGTCCCTTACGAGAGAAACGCAACGAAATGGTAGAACATTGGCAAAGTTTTGAGGATAGTGTAAATACCGCTAATAACACGCAATTAGTGGAAGAGGGGTATTTTCGTTGTATTGGGCCAAAGAAATGGGCTGTTGGTCCTCTTGTTCTTGGGTATACTTGTCAAGCCGAGCCTAGCCGAGAGCCTAAGGCTGAAATGATAGGCACCGACCAGCAATTCAGCCTCTAGCCAATATTACGCTAGCAGTAATAATAGTATGTAGCTCCCTACACTTACTTGGTTAACGAATACTCTTGATAGAGAATATCTAAATTATGATTGGTAAGGGACACCAAGCATAAGCATTTTGACCTCAGTATTTTGAGGTCATTTTTAGTACAAAGATGTTCATGTTATATACTTACAGCAATATGGAAAATCAAACACCTCAACAATCTCTAAATGATCCTTTAATTCCTCAGCTGCAATCAACGATAGTAGCAAATCAAAACGAGGATAACGAAGTCATAGAACAGAAAGTCAGGCTCTTTCAGTGGTGTCTATGGACTTCGATAGCAGTAATCGCCAGCCTGATTGCATTACTTGTTTTAACACACCTATTTCCAGGCGGCCACCCTCCTAATGACCCCTACGACCAGTACATGACGTGGTATGCAAAAGTTCAGTTTGTCATGGCATTTCTGCTGGTACCAGCGCTCTATGGAGCGCTTGCTTGGATACCAATCAAGCATCTTAGAAATGGAAAAACTGTTAAGAGTAAGTTTTTCATTGGCATCATACCGGTCGGCATAGTATCTTCATGTATTGGATACTTGGGCTCGGGTCTTGGGCATTTAGACTGCGGGAATGGGTGCGGGTCTGACGTACCCTCATACCAGCTTATGCTTGTGGCGTTTCTTATTGCTTTGACTATAACGACAATCGGGCCCATTCTTGCAGTTGTCAGACTAGGAAAGTTAAATGGTATCCAAGCTTTAGTTCCTCCTGAGCAGTAAAATAAACACAATTAAGTGGGCGCGCGCATATTTGCCCTATGAGATAATAGGACCATGGGCAAATTGATATACCTTATAACGACATCGCTGGACGGCTATGTGGCCGATGAAAAGGGCAATTTTGGCTGGGCTATGCCGAGTGAGGAAGTGCATGCTTTTGTAGATGACACGCTGCGTAATGTCGGGACCATCCTGATGGGCCGCAAGTTGTATGAAACTATGAAGATCTGGGACACTATTCCGACTGAAGGAACTGGCGGGCCTATGGATGGGCCGAGCCAAGCTATGAATGACTACGCCAAAATTTGGCATGCGGCAAACAAGATAGTTTATTCCACTTCGCTCGATAGCGTCACAATAGAAAATGCAAAACTAAAGCGCTCTTTTGATCCCAGCACCATCCAAAAATTAGTGGCCGAATCCGACAAAGATTTTGATATTGGCGGCCCGCATTTGGCGGCTGAAGCCATAAAGGCTGGTATTGTTGACGAGTATCATCAAATTATTGCGCCGGTGCTAGTGGGCAGCGGCAACCATTGGTTACCAAAAGACGTTACCGGCAAGCTGAAGCTGGTTGATGTGCGAAAGTTTGACAACGGCTTTGCGCATCTCCAATATAATAAAGTATGAAACACGTTACTGGCATCGGTGGAATCTTTTTTAAAGCCCAAGATCCCAAGGCGCTCAATGCCTGGTATACCAAACACCTTGGGGTAAACGACTTGAATGTCGACTATGAACCTTGGATGCAACAGTCAGGCCCAACCGTGTTCGCGTTGTTCCCGGCCGACAGTGACTACTTTGGCGACAAGCAAAGCTTCATGCTGAACTTCCGAGTGGAGGGGCTGGAGGATTTTGTAAAACAACTCAAGGCTGACGGCGTAAAGGTCGTCAAAAATATTGAAGAGCAACCGGGCGTTGGTCGTTTTGCATCGATTGAAGATCCAGAGGGTAACCGGGTAGAATTATGGGAGCCAGAGGAGGAAGCATGAGAAAAATAATTGTCCAAGAATTTATTACCTTAGACGGTATTATGCAAGCGCCGGGCGGCCCTGACGAAGATGCCTCCAGCGGCTTCAAATATGGTGGCTGGACGGCACCATATTTTCGCGAAACAGACGACGCCGCTGCAGATTTTATGGCAAAGTGGATGCAGTCGACGGATATTTTGTTGGGCCGGAAAACATACGATATTTTTGCTGAATATTGGCCCGCCCACGCTGACATGTGGCCCGGCATTCAAGACGTTAATAAATATGTCATGTCCACCACATTGAGTGAGAATAAGTCGGATTGGAAAAACGTCGTTTTCTTTAGCAATGTCGACGACCTTAAAAAGCTCAAGAATTCAGAGGGTTCAGATATTAAAGTTCACGGCAGTGGCGATCTGGTGCAAACGCTGTTCAAACATGACCTCGTCGACGAGTTGTTTCTGATGACTTTTCCGATCACGCTCGGCACTGGCAAACGCTTGTTTGGTGAGGGCGTAATCCCGGCTGCTTTTACGGTAACAGATAGCCTCGTGACGCCAAACGGCGTTATTTTTGCTAACTACAATCGCGCCGGCGAAGTCAAGACGGGTA
>CAYZSM010000116.1:0-3124 GCA_964481105.1 uncultured Candidatus Saccharibacteria bacterium
ACCACGGCTATTGAGCAGAATACTATTACGGTCAGCGGTATCAGTCGTCAGCAAGTTGGCCAGGTCGCGGCTGAAATTCGGGCGCTTAAAAAACCGGAGCCATACAAGGGCAAGGGCATCAAATACGAAGGTGAACGCATTCTCCGCAAAAGCGGCAAGAGCGGGAAGGATAAATAAATGAGCAAGCAACTAATCCACAAACTGCATAACCGCGCTCATCGTAAAGCCCGCATCCGCTCGGTAGTCAGCGGTACAGCCGCTCGGCCTCGATTAAGTGTGTACATCAGCAACTTACACATCACGGCTCAATTAATTGATGATACTTCACACAAAACCCTGGGATATGTCACAACGGTTGGTCAGAAATCACTGAAAGGTACAATGACCGAAAAAGCAGCTTGGGCGGGCAACGAAATTGCCACGCAAGCTAAGGCCGCGAAAGTTAAAGTTGTCGTATTTGACCGCGGTGGCAAGTTATATCATGGCCGAGTTGCCGCGCTTGCCGAAGCGGCCCGTAAAGCAGGATTGGAGTTCTAACATGGCAGATAGTAAACCTCAGGAGCGGCGCAATCGCCGTCCCGAAATACAACCGGAAGAAAAACAGTACGACGAACGCACCCTGCACATTGACCGCGTTGCCCGTGTCGTAAAAGGTGGCCGGCGCTTTCGTTTCCGAGCGCTGGTAGTAGTCGGTGACCGCAAGCACAAGGTCGGTATTGGTACTGCCAAGGGAGCTGATGTGACGGCTGCCGTTACTAAGGCTACTGAAGTCGCCAAGAAAAATTTCATCACTGTTTCGCTTTACAAGGGCACGCTGCCCCATGAAGTAGAATCGAAAGTCAGTGGCGCGCACATTTTGCTGAAACCAGCCAGCGCCGGAACAGGCCTGATTGCCGGCGGTGCCGTTCGTACTATTTTAGAAGTCGCCGGTGTGCACAATGCTCTCAGCAAGTCACTCGGTTCTTCCAATAAGACCAACACCGCCTATGCGACTATTGCTGCTTTGCAAAGTTTAGTGCCCTCTAGCAAATGGGTGACCACTGCTGCCAGGCCAAAAAAAGCTAGCACTAAAAAAGTTGACGAGCCTGCCGACAAAGACAAAGCCACGGCCAGCAAAAAGGCGCCAGCAAAGGTGAAGGCCTAAGTCATGAAATACCACCAACTTATTACTGCGACCCCCAAAACCCGCCATCGCGTTGGTCGCGGCATTGCAGCCGGCAAAGGCAAAACCGCCGGTCGCGGCACCAAAGGACAGGGTGCCCGCAGCGGCAGCAGCGCTAAGCCGGGTTTTGCCGGCGGCTCAAACCCGTTGATGCAAAAGCTGCCTAAATTACCCGGTTTTCGCAGTCACCGTAAAGCCGCCGAAAATGTCTACACCGGCCAGCTGGAGCAGTTTGGCGGCAAAACAGTCGATGCTACAGTCCTTGCTGAAGCCCGAATTATTAGTAATCCATACGTTCGGGTTAAGCTTATTTTAAAAGGCGAAGTGAGCAAGAAAGTCATTGTGAAATTGCCACTGGCTAGCGAAGCAGCCATTGCTGCTGTCGAAGCCGCTGGCGGTTCATTCGAGAAAACCGCTCGATTAAGCCGACCCAAAACCTCTACTAAAAAAGCAACAAAAAGTGAGCCTGCCAGTAACTAGACAGGCTTGATTTTAGTGGCTATAATACGGTTTTAAGAGGGTAAAAAAATGAACATTTTGGCTCATATAGCTAGTAATCCTAATAGTGTGGCTGGTTGGGATGCACGAGTTAATGAAAGCCTGGAGGCAGATGTTGCCAGTGGTCCGGTACGACATGATGTAGTTATGCTGCGGGATGCTCAAGTACCTGAATTATCATCACGAAACGTATACATGCATCCGCCTGTTGATTCAGAAACTGCTCAAAATATTCGGGAACGAACTGGTGCCTTGGTTATGAAACGCGAAGTGCCGCTACACGGGCGTAACTGGACGCATTTATTTGTGCGAGAAGTGCTCGGCCAAGAAAGTTATCAAGTTTTGGACGGCATTAATGAAGTACTTGCAGAACAAGAGAACAGTGCTGGACCGCTGAAAGGCTTGCCGCTTGAACCAGAGCATGAAGAGTTTCGCTTGCATATGCAAGAACTCAACAGGGCCGCATAGGGTACAGGGTAAAAGCAATAGTTGCTGGTTCAACCCATAGCTTCTGGGAGCATAAGTAAAATTCGCCATCTTTTTACGTCAAAAAGCAGGGGATTTTACCGAGGCCTTCCTCCCTTGTATAAAAACACAATGAGCGAGGTTTTGTCAGGCTCTGTGAGTATGGTTTAATAGATCAGATAGCGGAAGGGTACTGACAGAAATATGAACTGGAAAATTATTGGCAAATCGATGACGCACCCTGATATGCGCAAGCGTATTCTGGCTGTGATTGGTATTATGCTGGTTTTCCGAATTTTGGCGCATATTCCGGTGCCACTCAGTGATCCAAATACACTTCATCAAGTCCTTCAAAATTTGTTTAATTCCAACAATACGCCGCAGTTGCTCAGTTTCATCAACGTACTTTCTGGCGGCGCACTGGCTAATTTCTCGATTATGATTGCCGGCTTAGGCCCATACATTAATGCTTCTATTATTATGCAGCTGTTGACCAAAGCTATTCCACAGCTAGAAGCACTCCATAAAGAAGGAGAATTTGGTCAGAAAAAGATCAATCAATATACCAGATTACTAACCTTGCCCCTGTCAATAATCCAGGCAATCGGTTCAATTTATTTGATCCGCCAGGCTGCTCAGTCCATTGGCGGCATTGGCGATATTACTGCTAATACCTCGCTGATGCAGTGGGTGCTGATGGTAGCGGCTTTGTCCGGAGGTTCAATGCTGTTGATGTGGCTGGGAGAATTAGTCACCGAACAAAGCGTTGGTAACGGTATTTCACTATTGATTACTGTCGGTATTGTCAGTGGCTTGCCTGGGCAAATCTCTAGTATTGTCGGTTCAATTCTCAACAAGGCACAGCATTGGGTATTGTTTGGGCATGACTTACCGATCAGTAAGTCGGCGTTATTCTCGGGTATTTTTATTTTGTTGGCGGTGCTAGTAGTGACATGGCTGGTGGTAATGCTTAACGAAGCGGCGCGTAACCTAACGGTC
>CAYZSM010000117.1:0-3122 GCA_964481105.1 uncultured Candidatus Saccharibacteria bacterium
ATTAATTCTAGCTTAGGTTTTTCGCTGCGTGCCGAGGAAATGCAGGATTTACTGGCAAATGTTGAATTCTCCGTTCAGGGTGATGGTGAAACATTGACCGTGACAGCGCCGTTTTGGCGAACTGACATTGAGCTGCGTGAAGATGTGGTGGAAGAAGTAGGCCGGCTGTACGGCTACGACAAACTGCCTTTGCAGTTGCCACAACGCAATCTGGTCCCGGCCGCTCGCGACAAACTTATGGATACTAAAGAGCGTATTCGTCAATCGCTCAGCAAAGCCGGTGCCAACGAAATCCTGACCTATAGTTTCGTCCCCGCGAAGCTGTTGGGTAAGGCGGGCCAGGACCCGGCTAAGGCCTTCGAGATCAGCAATGCGCTCAGTCCAGAACTGCAGTATTACCGCATGAGCCTGATGCCCAGTTTGCTGGAGAAGATTCATCCAAATATCAAGGCCGGTTTTGACCACTTCGCGCTGTTTGAGCTCGGCAAAACCCATGGTCTCGATAACGGCCAAGATGACGAAGATTTACCGCGGGAATTTGAATTTACAGCCGTAGTGGTCACTGCTAGTGACAAAGTGGCCATGCCGGGTGCTGCGTATTACCAGGCCCGCAAATATCTTGAAACATTAATCCAAGAGCTAGCGGCCGTCAGTTTGGAATTTAAGCCAATCAGCGCCGCCATGGAAACCATGGCCGTAGTGCAACCGTACGATCCGACGCGGGCAGCATTGGTGAGCATTGCCGGTGGCGATTTCCTGGGAATTATCGGCGAATTTAAACCAGCAGTTCGCCGCTCTCTCAAATTACCAAAATATACGGCTGGCTTCGAAATAGATACCAGTGTATTGCAGGCTCAGCTGGCCCGCGGCCGCTCCTATACGTCGCTGCCGCGATTTCCAGGCGTCAAACAGGATATTACCTTGAAAATCGGCGCTGATCGAAGCTATGCCGAGGTTGCCGCGGCGGTCACTGCGGCCTTGGGGTCCGCTGCACCGGAAGCCATCACCACTCATTTGGAGTCGTTGGACATTTATCAGAAGCCTGAAGACCAGCAGCATAAGCAGTTCACGTTCCGCATAACGTTGACCGGCACAAATCGAACACTAACGGACAAAGAGGCCACAGCAGTCCTCGACGAAATAGCCAACGACACCCGCGAAATTTTGCAGGCTGAGAGAATATAAAAGAGGTGCTGTAGCCGTCTAAAACTTTGACAAAGCTAGTGTTTTCGGGATAGAATGGATTATGCAGATTAGTGACACTCCTGCCTTAACTTTTGATGATGTCCTACTTAAGCCCGGCTATGCCGGGTTTTCTCGTTCCGAGATCAACCTGAGCAGTCAGCTGACTAAAAAAATTACACTGCAAGCCCCACTGGTGGCTTCGCCAATGGATACGGTGACTGAAAGCCGCTTAGCTATTGCTTTAGCCCAGTTCGGCGGGATAGGCATTATTCATCGTAACCTGACCATCAAAGATCAAGCCGCCGAGGTGGCAAAAGTTAAAAAAGCCGGTTTGCTGGTGGGTGCTGGCGTCGGTTCCAGCCCCGGCTATGAGGAACGGGTGGAAGCCTTAATGAAAGCCGGCGTAGACGTAATTGTGGTGGATTCGGCCCACGGTTTCGCCAAATATGTTATTGATGCCGTGACATTTATCAAAAAGCACCATCAGGTAGAAGTTATTGCCGGCAGTGTTGCCACCACCGAAGGTGCCCAAGCGCTGGTAGACGCTGGTGCCGACGCTCTAAGGGTAGGTATGGGCCCGGGCGCAATTTGCACGACACGCATTGTCTCCGGCATGGGCGTGCCGCAGCTAACGGCTATTATCGAAACTGCTGCAGTCGGTCACAAGCACGGCGTGCCGGTTATTGCTGACGGCGGCATCAATTATTCAGGTGATATTACCAAAGCCTTGGCGGCTGGTGCCTCTACGGTAATGATGGGCCGGTTGTTTGCCGCCACCGAGGAATCTCCTGGCGAAGTCGTGGAATTTACGCGCGAGCAGGTCCCAGCTCGCTTCCAAAGCATCATCAATGGCGCCCAAACCTACCGCTTTAAGAGCTACCGCGGTATGGGCTCACTCGGCGCCATGGAACGCGGCAAAAAAATCAGCTCTGAAGATGAATTCCACGGCAAAAGTTACACCGACAAAAGCGTATTGGTCGCCGAAGGGGTCGAAGGCCTGGTGCCCTGCAGCGGTTCGCTGGATGTAGTGGCTGCTACCATGCTAGAAGGGGTACGTTCCGGTTTTTATTACGTTGGTGCCAGCAGCATTCCTGAACTCTGGAAAACTGCCGTTTTGCGGCGAATTACTAATGCCTCGCTGACCGAAAGTCATCCGCACGATCTATTCGTGACCGACGCCGGCAATGGCTACCCCGGCATCAAATAATACGCTATACTGATTCTAGAATAACGGAGGGTTTCATGGCACGAAAACGTGATCGTATTTTCGCGGGATTTTTCGCGGGACTATTCTTATTAACTTCTTCGGCACTTACCATCGGTATTATTGCCCAGGCAGTCCAAAACCGCAATGAAGAAAAGACTACTAAGCAATCAACTCCAAAGGAGAAAACTGTGGATAACAATGCAAAGCTAAAAGGTACGCAACTGGCTAACTTTACTCCTATAGCCGACATTCCCGATCTTAAAACTGAAGATACTGTGGTTGGCACCGGCGCTGAGGTAAAATCTACTGATACAATTACCGTCGATTATACCGGCGCGCTGGCTAGCACCGGTGTTATTTTTGAAAGTTCCAAAGACAGTGGCCAGCCGGCAACCTTCCCGTTGGATGGAGTTATTACTGGCTGGACCAAAGGCATTCCCGGCATGAAAGAAGGCGGTACCCGGCGTCTGTTTATTCCTTCGGCCATGGCCTACGGCCCAACTGGACAAGGAGCAATCCCACCCGATTCCGATCTGGTTTTTGACGTCACCCTTCACAGCATATCCAAGTAAATTGTATTAAAAAACACAATATATAGCGTCTTGAAGTTTGCTCAAGCACTATATATAATCATATCTACAGTCAGCATCGTTCTGTCTAGAACTATAAAAATACAAAAAGCGTCCGGAATGACTGCAGCCGTACCTGAGAGACACGGTGAGGTACCAAG
>CAYZSM010000118.1:0-3117 GCA_964481105.1 uncultured Candidatus Saccharibacteria bacterium
TGGATGGTGTTGATCATCACCGATTTACCGGAACCGGTCTGGCCGGCCACCAGGATGTGCGGCATTTTCGCCAGGTCGGCGATGATTGGCATGCCGGAAATGTCGCGGCCGATGGCGAAGCTGAGCGGGCCGATCTGGTCCTGCCACTCCCGCGACATCAGCATCGAGCTTAAGCGCACTGTCGCTGATTTAAGGTTTGGAACTTCGATACCGACGGCCCGTTTGCCGGGAATTGGTGCTTCCATACGGATAGAGTGCGCCGCCAGGTCCAGCGCCAAGTTGTCGGCCAGCGCCGTAATCTTGGTCAGTTTTGCCCCGGCTGGCGGCTTCAACGTATACTGCGTCACCCGTGGCCCAATGTTCGCCCCTTCCATCTCGACCTCAATATTAAAGTTCTCGAAGGTATCGTGGATGATCTGAGCGTTGGCGTTAACGTCGCCGGCGTCAGCTTTATCTTGCTTTTGATTCAGCAAATCAACGCTCGGAAACTGCCAATCGGGGTCGCTGGCGGTCGTCAGAGCGTCATGAGCCTCGCTAGCCGACAGTTTCTGAGCGGTGTTTTTAAGCGTCGACAGCTTAGGCGGCGGTTCGGCACCGGAATGATGCTCCACCGGCACGCCCTCATTCAACTTAAAACCCGACGGCTGTTCGGCAGCCTTAGCTTTCAGGGCTGACAGTTCAGAATCTTCGTCCCGCTCCGGCCGCCGGAATATGGCCGTGAGCTTTAATAAGATTTTGGGTGAAATTCCAAAGGCGAAAAAGACCGACAGCAGCAGCAACACTGCAAATAACAGCGATGCCGGCATGGTATCAAGCGCGCTGCGCGCCATGGTACCAAGCACCTGCCCGACCTGACCGCCATCGCCACCGTACCAATTGCCATTAACAGCCTGGCCGGCAAACAGTACAAAGAACAGACCCGAGGCGCTCCCGAGCACTGCAAACATGCCAAGCAGTTTGCTCAAAGGAATCCGCCGGTCTTCGGCCATAAACTTATAAATACCCCAGTACAGCAAAGCTAGCGGCGTTAGGTAAGCTGCCCAGCCAAAAATCCAGTACATGCCGTGGAACAGATTAATCGGCAGCGGTCCGCCGCTGCCAAAACCGCCGAGCAGCAAAAACACCGCTGATAGCATCAATAAAATAGCGCCGCTAAGCGCCCAGAACGGCGAGCGCTCATAGACCGCTTCGGCGGCGACTTTCTTTTTTGTGGATTTTTTCTTTTTAGCCATATTCGATCGTGTATTTCATTTTATCACTAACAGATAGCGATGAACACTTCAAATTATAGCAAAATTTACTACAAATGTCAATGGGGTTGTGGCGGCCTGTTAGCCCTGTTTGCGCTGGTGATGTGTCTTGAGCAGCCGAGCGGCAGCATTCAGGCCGGCAATGCTGGCCGCGACCCGAGGATCTTTATGTTTTTCACGCAGAGCTTTGTGATCTTGGGCAGTAAGCACTAATTCCATGGCGAGCTCAGCAGAGCGCAGGCGCTTAGAGCCGTTGGGGTCGCGCTGCTTGGGGTCATTCAGGATATTTGCCGCAACCTTGCCGATGATTTCCAAAGCCGCCGCCTTGTCTTGCTTATAATTTACCGGCTGTTCGTCAATGCTGGCTGCCAGGCCGTCAAACAGATGCTGGAGTTTCTTGCCGCCTTCGGCCGCCGAGCTGCGGCTGCCACTTTGCAATTTGCCGTCCAGGGCTTTTTCCATGATAACTTTGGCTAAACTGACGGTGTTTTTACCAACTTGAAGCAAGCGCTCTTTATTTTCGGGCGTCAGCGTGCGAGCCTTGGCCGCGTGGTAGCCTTCGGCAAATTTTGTCTTCAAAACACCGGCGGCTTGGCGCAAACTGGTGGTTTGCTCCTGCTCAGCATCAGCGCCAGCTGAAGCCTCAGCTTTGGCTTTGGGTTGGGGTTGGAAGTCCCGGTTTGCCTCAGCCTCGGCTGATCCATTAACAGCATTACTAGCGGTGGCTGCTTCTGGAGTGAACGGT
Source organism: uncultured Candidatus Saccharibacteria bacterium (assembly GCA_964481105.1). Classification (GTDB taxonomy): domain Bacteria; phylum Patescibacteriota; class Saccharimonadia; order Saccharimonadales; family UBA4665; genus CAYMUN01. The sequence continues at coordinate 1,996 of CAYZSM010000118.1, forward strand.
ACTTTATTAAAATCAGGAGGATAATCCGGAGTTTTGGAACGGTAAGGATCGTGCGGTGGATTGGCGTATTTGGCAGCAGTAAAATCGGGGACATGATCGGGGAAAAGTGGTGCGTGCTTACCGATTGCCCGTCCTGCAAAGGCTCTCAGCCGTCCCCTTTTGGCTTGTGGTTTTTCAGGCCGACTATTCGCCAATATGTCTGGCAAGGCACTACCTAAATTACCTATGTCTGCCATGCTGATTGTATCCCCTATTTGCCTAGTGTCTGCTGATACGTCAAGGGTCAGCTCGTTCGTTTTTGGATCCTTTATACAGCGCTGCAGGTGCGGTTCCTGATTTGGGCCATCAGTAAACTGCCAATATGCGTCATTAGAACGATTGCCACCTCGTCCTGTCCAAGCATATGACAGCATGGCAGCACGATTGCCTTCTTCATCGGTGCGCGTCGCGATATTAAATACACCGACACCCTTGGCATACGGCAAATACAGACTCAGCTTATCAATGCCCGTCTCCTCATCCCGTTCCACGAATTCGGCGTTAGTTTGCAGCGTCAAATCAAGCTCACCACTAATTGCGGCATTGATGCGGCCGCGCTGTTCAGCAAAACCCGCTAATTCATCAGGAGTTGATAGATGAGCATCGGGAGCGCCCGGTTCGGATTGTTGAGGACGTGTTTGTTTTTCGAACATTTCCTATGCATCATAGCATAAGCTTGATTAAATGTCAATTATCCTTAGTGATCAGTCGACACGCGGGTCTTGGGTCAGCAGGCGGGCGCGCATTTCCTGGAAGCGTTTTTGCTGATCGGCGGCGACTTCTTCGGGAGTTTTTTCGCGGAGCATTTCCGGCTCGCCCGACTCGCCCGGTTGAGTGAACTGGCCAGATTGACCTGGCTGGCCGAGGCCGGCGTTTTGCTTGCCAGGCTGTCCCTGACCCTGCTTGCTGCCGTTGCCACTGCCGCCCCCGCCACCGCTAATGACGTTGATCACCGGAATGACGATTGGGCTGCGCTGGGTGTGCTCAAACAGGTAGTGGGTGACGTGCTCTTTGAGCTCCAGTTTGAAGCGGTCGAGGTCGACGCGCTTGAAACGCTGCTGGACGGCGCGTTTCAGCTCGACG
>CAYZSM010000119.1:0-3095 GCA_964481105.1 uncultured Candidatus Saccharibacteria bacterium
AGCAGAGGACTTCTAAGCCTAAGGTCGCAGGTTCGAATCCTGCCCGGGGCACCAATAACTACACGATGCCGTGCCAGATCTACCGAAATAACCACATGTCTTTTTGGCCCGGTGGTATAAAGTAAGCAAATGCCTTACTTTATAAGGCGGGTTCCTAGAAGCACCCCGCAAATGAGTCGTTACTAAGGCATGTAGGATGAATGGTTGTATAACGGCAGCGTTTCAGCTATAATCACCCCTGTTCTTGAATTAGTACGATTATGGCGGGCGTAGCTCAGTTGGTTAGAGCGTCGGGTTGTGGTCCCGAAGGCCGTGGGTTCAAGTCCCATCGCTCGCCCCAGATGAAACATATGGTCACACTTGTGGCCTTTTTTCATGCAGAACAAGGGTTATGTTTAGAGTTTTAGTTCTAATCTTATCATTGGTTATAGTGCCTCGGACTTATACATTGTTTGCAAACGACAGGCTTAAGCATGCCAAGCCTAAGATAGTAGAAAGAGTACTCAATACAAGCATTGAGCCAGCTGTCCTGCCAAAAAACTGAGCTGCCTCGTTACTGCCCTTATCTTGTCTGTCACTTAGCTGATAATCATAGTCAAATCCTGCTCCAATAATATTAAAGAGTAGTATTAACATCTGTAAAATTACTGAAATAAAAAGTAATGCTAAACCCCATACGAACCATGTTCTATAGTCCAGATCTGTCTTATTAGATGCGTAGGCTACTGAGGCACCGGCAACTGCTGTAGACAAAGTTGTTATTCCGGCTTGTGCATCTCGGAAATATTTATACCTGTACTCTGGTTTGGGAATCAGGCTCATTAAGTTATATTAGCACTCGGCAAAACTTCCATAAACTCTGTTACCATTTGTTAATGACAATACTCATCATCCATGGAATTGGTGGACATGCCGGAATTCATTGGGAACAATGGCTGAAGAACCAGCTTGAACCAAGCCATAAAATTTTAATGCCTACTCTACCAGAATCTAATCATCCGGATCGTGCTTTGTGGCTGCATACAATTCAAGAACTAGTCAAAGATGAGGACAAGAATAGTCTCATCCTGATAGGACATTCACTTGGAGTCACTACGGCACTAGATTATATAGAACAGCTGGATGAACCAATTGCCGGATTTGTCGGCGTATCGGGTTTTGTTAGTGATTATGGAGCAAAATTTAATGGTTACTTCTTGCAAGAAAAGACTATAGATTTTGATAAGGTTCGACATAATGTTAATAAATCAGTAGTTGTTTTTGGTGATGACGACCCCTATGTTACACAAGATGCGTTGAAAGAAGTGGCTGATAAACTTTATGTTGAGCCGACAATAGTTAAAGCTGGTGGACATTTGAATACTGAAACGGGCTTTACAGAATTTCCCTTACTGTTGGAATTGATCCAAACAGACATTATGAGCTTCTATACTTAGTAATATAGTTGTTGTACTACAAAAAATATTGTAGTACAATATAATTATGTCTGTGCGTACATCTGAACATCGCCCTGCTACGGCACAACACTCCAACCCTTATAATCCTTGGCCAGAAAGAGTAGCTGTAGGCATGCTAGTAACTGCGGTTTCGGCAGCCAGCTTTTTTGCTGAAACCAAACTCAAATACATTGAAGCGGGAATGAAAGGCGTGGGGATACAAAATCCCTTGGCGCAACAAGCATGGCCGCACCGCTTGCCCGAAGTTCCCCGTCCTACTTTGCCTGCGGCAATACCTGGCGCACCGACTTTGCCGAAAAAACAACTGTCTATAGGCGAGTGCGTCGCTAAGCTTCCCCTGGATACAAAAACCGGCCAACTTATCATGGCTGGCGTGAACGGTGATAATTTAAAGTTGGCTCAAGCCGCACTGCAAAGACACGATATCGGTGGAGCAGTGATTATGAGTCCTGTAAGTAGTCTTGACAAGACTCAACTTGATAGTTTTAAGCATAGTCAAAAAATACCGCTTTGGCTGGCAACTGACGAAGAAGGCGGATCGGTGCAACGCTTTAAAAACTTGGGTGTTTTGCCCTCGGCTACCGAAATGGCGGCTAGCCAATCACCGGAAGCAGCCAAAAAACGGATCACTGCTCACGGTTTAAAACTGCGGGCACTCGGTATTGATGTGGTCTTTGGTCCAGTCGCTGACGTTGGTCCGGCTGATGGCAGTGTCGGGCCAATGCAAGATCGGGTTTTTTCAACACAGCCGGATATAGTTTCGCAGTATGTTCAGGCCTATGTGCAAGGTTGGCAGGATGCCGGTATTTTGCCCGTGGAAAAGCATTTTCCAGGCCACGGTTCGGCTTCCGCTGATACGCACACGACCAGCAAAGTAATGACACCTCCGGTTGATGTCTTGCGCTCCCTTGACTGGGTGCCTTATCAAAACGTACAGTCCAAAGACAATGTTGGGATAATGGTCGGCCACTTAATCGTTCCGGGCTTAGGTGATGCGCCGGCCAGTGTGAATCAGCAAGTCATTACTGGTGAACTGAGGGGTGAATTGGGCTACCAAAACAATCTGGTATTTAGTGATTCTATAACCATGGCCGGCGTGGGCCTGCCCTTAGAAAATGCCGCGGAAGCAGTTATTGAAGCTGGCGGTGACGTGATTGTATCGGTCGGTCAGCAAGATGTAACTGGCATGGATAATGAACTCAGCAGCATGCAAAATCAATTGCATGACGCCGTCGTTGCCGGCAGGCTCAGTGAGGCCAGAGTGGACGAATCCGCCACGCGCGTCTTAACTGCTAAGCATTTCAATCCCTGCGCACAAGGCTAGTTCTTGACCTGAATCACGACCTTGCCGCGCGGGTGCGAGGTTTTGAGATATTCGAGTGCTTCGGGCGTGTCGTCCAGTGGAAAAACTTTGTCGATATGTACTTTTAGCTTACCGGCATCCACCAGTTCGCTGATTTTTGCCAGGCGCTCCGGCGTGGCCTTGCTGGCTTGCTGCGTATAGTGGATGCCGTGTTCGGCAACAAGTGCTTCGTCAGGGCCGGCAAGCATGGATACCAACGAGCCGCCGGATTTGAGAATAGTATAGGATTTTGCGTTAGTTTCGCCGCCGACGGTGTCAAAAACAGCATCGTAATC
>CAYZSM010000120.1:0-3085 GCA_964481105.1 uncultured Candidatus Saccharibacteria bacterium
ATCATCGGATTTACTCATCTTTTTGGCTGGATCGCTCAAATCTTTAATCCTTAGCCCCTGATCTTTACCAAAAAATTCATGCTGCTCCTTCACCGGTTTGGGTATAGTAAAAAGCTGCTGGTTGAACCTGGTGTTCATCCGCTGAGCGATATCGCGCGTAAACTCAAGGTGCTGTGTTTGGTCGTCACCAACTGGCACGTAGGAGGCATGATACAACAGGATATCGCTGGCCATTAGCACCGGGTAGTTAAACAACCCTACGGTGTTGTCGCCAGGCACAGATTTTTCCTTGAACTGCGTCATACGCTGCATTTCGCCCATGTAGGTAAAGCAATCCAGGATCCAGGTCAATTCGCTATGAGCTGGCACGTAACTTTGACGATAGAGGTGGACATCTGGGTTATCAAGCGGCAAACCAGCCGCTACGAACATTCGTAAATTATCCACGATGCCTCGATGCAGTTCATCATGATTAATTGGGGTCGTAAAACTGTGGAGATCTGGGATAAATAGATTAACCTGGTATTCTCCGCCCTGCTTTTTAGCTAAATCAACTAGCGGTAGTAAGGCCCCCAGGTAGTTGCCAATATGCAGGTCATTATTGGCCCGTAAGCCCGTCAAAATTACCGGTTTATTCATCATTCATCATTATAGCGAAGCTTTGAAATTATTGCGCGCTTAGACTGCAGCAATAGCCCTTCCCATCATCCCGCTCAAAATTTCTTTATTCTCCCAGTTGACGATAAAGTTGGGGTCAGTTCTGCCGGTATGAGTGCCGATTTCGGCTACTTCACCACCGATATATTCAGCATTTTTAATCTCGCCTGTTTCAATTGCAGTACTTATTTCATGGCTCACCACTACCAGGCGACTGTCGTAGTCCTCATTATTTTCTCTTTCAATACCTAGCATTGCTGGCGCTCCATGAGTTTTATCAATCAATACCTTGCGATTTAAATCCTTGGCCAGACCGCACAGTTGACTGATGTGTTCAATTGCTAAACGCCTACCTTCTTGCGGAGAAATATTTTCTGGAAGTGGGTAGCCGCGGGCAATAATTGCCCCGGCCGGGTTACCTTCACCCATCGGTAAAATGCCGGTTGCTACTCCTCGATGATGCGGACCAGCGGCGATAGTTCCAAGATTAAAACCAGAGCCTTCACTATCAGCGGAATTCATCCTGCCCGACAAAAGCGTGTTTCTGACGGTTTCAGTTTTACCATCAAGGCCATTTTTAGCAGCCCATGGTAAATGGATACCGGCCGCTCCAGCACGGAGGGCTGTTGATGCCATATCCCGTGCGCCAAGCCAGTAGCTGGTAGCATATGGCGCGAATTCTCCCAGTTCTTGAGCGTCGGTGACTTCAAAAAAGATTGGCAATTGTCGCTCAAAGGCTTCATTGAGAATTTCATGCAAACGCTCTCGATCGTTCGGATCGGTGCTGTAGGCTAAGCCCCTCCAACCGCCCTTGGTTCTCGGTTTTTTCCCGTTAATACGGACGCCGACTTTCGTTTGGGGATGCTCATCCTGCAACCACTCTATGACATCAAAGAGTTCCTCGTAATTAGTTTCAGCATCAACAGAACACGGCCCTTCAACAAAGACTTGTTGTTGAGATTCTCCCGTGTAGCTTGCAGTTACGTCGGCACGATGCTGATCGCGAGCTTGAACAGCTACTGAACCAAGACCTGCTGCTACAACCTGGATACGCTCATGCTCTGCATTATCAATAACTGATGTGAGTGCTTCAGCTGCCAATTCATCTAAAGCCCAGTGATGAGTTAATAATTTTGTGGTAGTTTCAGCCATACTCTTCCTTCTTTCCCATTAAAAAACCGCCTGTGTGGCGGTTTGTTGGATTCTGTTATTTAGTTACTATTTAAAACATACAGAAAGACCGCCACGAGAAGTGTCGGTAAACCAATATTGGTTAATGCTCTGAGGTTTTATCATGGCTTATAGTATAGCCCGCCTGTTGGCATGTCGTCAACTTACAGAGGGATCGATGGACCATGTATGCACATTTGACAATTGTAATTTTCGGGATTAACTCGGGATTTTAGCACTGCTAAGAATATAATCCTCAAGCAAGGAGTAGAATTTCTCGAGGCTGCTAAGCGAAAGAGTTTCTTGAGCGCCGTGAGCGCCGTCGCCATCCGGGCGCAGCATGATGACCGGGATATTTTGAGCTGTAAAAAAGCGTGCATCTGAGCCTCCGTGGGCATGCGTAAGTTGAATCGGGCGGCCAACATGCTCTTCATAGAGCGGAAGAAAAGATTTAATAAACTCGTTGTGTGGATTAATTACAATGTTGTCACAACTGACCATTTGCCGGATTTCGGCCTGATAATCCTCGCAAATTTGAGTGACAGCAGCCTGAATACGAGCAAAATCGGCGGCATCTTTATAGCGAATATCAAGATGGGCGGTGGCTTCGGCTGGGCCTTGATTAGTGGCATGCCCGCATTGCAAGCCAGTAACGGTAATGGTGGAATTATGATGGTCGCTACTGTCAAAAGCAGCCATTAACTGATTTAAGGCAGTCACCAATTTATTGGCGGCACCATCTCCTTCCCAAGGGCGAGAACCGTGGTGCGCTTTGCCGTGAACTACCAAATCAAAATTGTAAACACCTTTGGCGGATATGCTCAGACTACCAAAACCATCACCGGCATCCGGTAAAAAACAGACGGTGCCGCCATAACCTTGTTCCAGCAGGTATTCCGTTCCTTGAAAACCGCCAATTTCCTCATCGCCGGTGAGCATTATGCCAAAATTGAGATCACTAAGCTCGGCGGCGTGCTGTTCGACAAATGTTAAATAACACGCGGTACCAAACAGCATATCGTATACGCCGCGTCCAGCCAGGGTATCACCATTTATGTACAGTTTTTCCTGAGCCGTTGTGCAGGCCGGAACGACATCAATATGACCCTGTAACAACAGATGCGGCTCTTTGGTACCGCGCGTTGAGGCTGTCAGGCTATAAAAACCGCTATTGTCGTGGATTTTGACATTATCAAAACCGCCGGTGTTATCTAAAATGGTTTTTACGTAGTTTAGGGCCTCTAGCACTGCGGCTTGA
>CAYZSM010000121.1:0-3081 GCA_964481105.1 uncultured Candidatus Saccharibacteria bacterium
AAATAGCACGGTGCCAAATTATAGTGAAGGCCTCCTTATAGTGGAGGCCTTTTCTTTTAGCTTTGATAGACCAGCTCCTGACGTCTACCTATTAAGCACTTCGTACAATGTGTTTTTTTAACGAGTAAACTCTAAACTATCTTTGGCTCCCGTTGTGATAATAAGACGGATAGCCTTTACTGGGTATCGGCAAGTTATTTATACTACGTCGTACAGTAAGAAAGTAGTTTTTAATTTGCACTACAAAATCTGTATTTTATCTAATAACAACGTACATAACATGTACATTTTGGTCAACACTGTTATATCAGTTACTACGATATCTGTATCTGTATAATCATATATTTTTAGTAGTTATAACTGTTTAGTACAACAATTTAAGTTTAGTTGATGTGGAAACTGTACAGTCTAACTAAAATAAACATCGATTTTTATGACAACGTAGTGGGGAATACTTATATTAAATTGTAGTGTAAATTTTTAGCACATCATTTGTAAAACTGAGCGTGCATGTTAATAATGATTAAATTACATACGGAAAGGCAGGGTCTTTGCGAGTACTGTATGCGTTGTTAGAATAACTTGTTATTGTACGACCCAGTATATACTATTAAATGTATTAATTGTAAATAAGCTGCTTTAACAACCATTTATTATATTGTGCGACGTTATAAATGATAAATAATACCGGGTTTGTATGTCTAGTTACGTTAACATAACAGTGTAAATTGAAAAGTACCTCTTATAGTACGGTTTGATGAACAGTATTCATAGAGGTTAGCTGAAAGCTTATGCGCAGGTAAGAAGAGTTATTATTGTCCGTTGTTGGCACATTTCTTGGTAAAAAGACTATGTATTGAAGTGCTCTCTCGGGGTGCGCATTTCTTATACAAAATTGATGTTTTAACCAACAGATTACAGAAAGCTTATGCCTATATAGTTTTCCACAGATTACATAGGAAGATGGCAATTTGCTTATGCCTAGGCATTGCATACTTTTATAGGGGCGGTTATACTTATGCATAGGTTGTCTTAACAGAGAGAAAATAACAGTGAATACAAAAATAGAGGAAAATCGAGCATCTCCATGGCTGCTACAGAGCCGGTTGAATCTGACGTAAACTATCGAGAGTATGCCACTGTCGGAGAAGCGGCTGGCATTTTAGGGGTGTCGATAGATACGGTGCGGCGCTGGGATAAGCGTGGATTAATTCACTCAGAGCGGTTGGATGGCAAAAATCGTTACTTTGCAGTCGATGAATTAGAGGCTTTTAAGTCGAGTCAGCAGTTATCGACTACAGAAGTTGCGCAGTTGCTCAAGCTATCTCCTTCTTCGGTGCGACGGTTGGAAGAAAAAGGCTTACTGGTACCGAGTCGGGATGCGCAGGGCCAGCGGATGTATGCAGATGCCGATGTTGAAGCCTATCGTCAGGGAAAAACTGCCTTGCCAAAAGTGCCAGCGGCTGCACCGATATCGGCGATATCGCCGGTAACAGAGGTGGTTTCACCGCAGCAGGTCACGGCTCCAGCTAGCGTTGCGGCTCCGGCACCAAAGCGGCCACGCCGCATCAGGCAGCGGCATCACACTGATGGCTACTATTTTTCTCGAAGTTTTGATCGATTACTGCGGGCCTTGCGAGGTCTCAGGTTTTGGCAAAAGTGCGTCCTGTGGGCGCTGGCAATTCTGACAATTTTATTCCTGCTATGCACAATTTTATTCCTGGTGGCTCCTGGCTTTATGGCTCAACTGTTGGGGTATAAAGCGGTCACCGACGGTCGTGGCAATACTCATTACGTTGAACCGAAGAAGCCCGGGTTTGCTGCGCAAGTGCTTAGTCCAATGACCAACGCTGCGTTTAACGCTGCCAGCGCCATTAATGATAATCTGGACAAGCAAATCGTTCGGGTGGGCAGTGTGGCTGATCCGTTTTTCAGCCTGAATAAAGATGGTGAACTGCAGCCAAAATACGTAGTTACGGTGCCGGATACTTCTTATTTGCACATACCCGACCAGGGCCTTGTTGTGAATTTAAATAGTCAATTGGTGGATGGCTATCGGCCGGGGAATGGCGCCGGCAACTTGGCTATTTTGCCGCTGAGCGGCAATCAAATTCAGGACCATTCCATTACCGGCAATGACCTGGCCGACGGCACTATTCAGCTGTCTAATCTTTCGGCCAGTGCGATTAGTAGTTTACGGGCGGGCGGCGGCGCGGGCGGCGGTTCGACATTTGTCAGCGGTGGCGGGGGTATTCAGGGGCCGACTGGGCCGCAAGGAGCAACAGGTCCTTCTGGACCCGCCGGCCCAGCCGGTTCTCCCGGTGCAACGGGCACACAAGGCCCTGCCGGCCCAGCCGGAGCAACAGGTGCAACCGGACCAACAGGGCCAACTGGTCCAGCAGGTGGTGCCGGTACCGTTATAGCCGGCAATGGTTTAAGCGGCGGCGGCTCGGGCAGTGTCATTACTCTTGATGTCGTGCCTGGTACTAGTACGCAAATTATTAGTGATGCTATTGAAGTTAAACTGGCAACCAGCGGCACGACTGCCGGCATTTCATCTGTTTCCGGCCTGGAAGTCAGCCCGCAGGGCCTGCAATTGCTGGGTGGTTGTAGCAGCGGTCAATTATTGAAATGGAATGGCTCGGCGTGGGCTTGCTCGGCTGACGCCAGCGGCAGTTCAATGAATGTGCAGTATACCGATGGCAGCAATGTCATTAATGCCGTTTCGGTTATCAATTTTGGCCCGGTAGCCAGTTCCAGCGATGAATTTATTTTGACCAATACCGGCGGCGGGGGAGTACGCGTGGAGCTAGGCAGCAATGTGCTGCAAACTACTAACTATGCTGCTACGCTTGATCCGGTTTATGTCAATGTTGGTGAGTCGCCGGCGGCAGGTGATCTGACTGGCAGCTTTAGTTCGGGATTGCAAATTGCCCCCAACGCTGTGACACTCGGCACCGATACCAACGGTAATTACGTCGACAGTATCGCGAGTGGCAATGGCATCAGCGTGACTGGTTCCGGCGTGCCCGGTGCGGCGGTATCCCTGGACGTGCAGTTAGCCAATAGCGGGACGACGGC
>CAYZSM010000122.1:0-3059 GCA_964481105.1 uncultured Candidatus Saccharibacteria bacterium
GCAGCCTTAATAGATAACAACAATAATGTCGGTGCTGGCTCGGTGTTGTATGACTCCAAGGGAGCGATCCCCGGCTATAGCGGCACTTGTTCTTATGCACCCACTCAAACGCATCCGTGTCCGCCCGGCACCCTGCCATTCCTGTATGATTACGACTTCAAGTTTCCTGGCCCACTGACCCTGCGTTACGCCCTTGGTGGTTCGCGTAACATTCCGGCCGTCAAAGCCATGATGTCAGTTGTACCCAACGACAAAAGCAAAAGCCACGTGGATTCTATAAATAAAACTATCAGCACCGCTTCGGCAATGATGGATAACCCCTATTTGCAGTCCAAAAAAATCAGCCCCTATAGCTGTTATAGCGATGAGGCTCTAACTGAGCAAAGCCAGTGTTTTCAGGCCTCAGCCATTGGTGACGGTGCTTTTCTTCACCTTGATGATCATGTCAATGGATTATCTACCTTGGCTCGAATGGGAACGGCCATCCCTCGCACCTACATCTTGAAAATCACTAATGCTGCCGGCAAAAATGTTGCTTTGCCGCAAAACAAGCCGAAGCAAGTCATCAAAGCTGATTCCGCCTACATCGTCAACGATATGGCCTCCGATCCCAAAGCCAGTTACTTGCCCGGCAGTTGTACCGACACTACCTGCACAGCGCTGGCTCGTGGTGGCTACAAATTCCAGCGTTTCAACGGCTGGCACTTCGCCGTCAAGACCGGTACGACCAACGACGGCTACGACGGTCTCATGACGAGCTGGTCAACCAAGTACGCCGTGGTTAGCTGGGTTGGTCACCACACTCGCCATGTCACCTTGCGCAACAACATGGAAACCCTCACCGAACCAATGACCCGCGGTCTCATGGAATACATGCACCAAAGCCTTACTCCGGTCAATTGGACACCACCAAAGACCATCAAAACCGCTCCGGCCTTCGTGGTCCGCAGCCATGTCGGCATCGGCTCCATCGAACCCAGCCCCACCAACGATCTTTATCCCGGCTGGTACAGTGGTGGCGGAAACGTTAAGGCCACTTCTCAAACCACCGATAAAGTTTCCGGCAAAGTCGCTACCAGCTGTACACCGCCACTTGCCAAAGAAACCGTCTTTAATGGCAACACCGCCTCTTGGAATATCGACATCTTCCAGGGCGGCCGAACCAGTGTCGGCAATTCATCTACTCCCGCCAAAACCACTGCCGCTCCCAACGATGACGTCCACAACTGTAACGACAGTCCGCCCACCGTTACTCTGACCGCACCCGACAACTGCAATACCAGCTGTACAATCACTGCCACCGTCACCCAGGGCACCCATCCCCTTAGTGACTCTCAGTACCCTCAATTCCCCGGCAACATCACTTTCAAGCTCGGTGATCAGACCATCCATAGCGAAAATGTCAGCGATTCGCCCAGCACCATTTCGTTTACCTATACGCCAAGCGGCACCGGCAGCGATTCCTTAACAGCAACCGTAACGGACAGCGTCCTCTACCAAGGCACTGACAGTACTACCTTAAATTTTTCCACACCACCGGTCGTGACGGGAATAACCGGGTTCACGGCCCAAATAAACGGCGCGAACGTTAACTTTAACTGGAGTGGCGGTAGTGGTCCCTTCACCGTTTTCCGCAATAACAATAACTTTGTCTTCTGTACTACCTCAGCCGGCAATTGTTCCGGTCCTCGAATTCCACAAGGCAGTGCCGGTACGGCAGTAACCGTCAAAGACAATAACGGCAACAGCCAGTCCACGAATATTCAATAGTTAGTCTTTCTCAAGGAACTGATTGAGGGCCGAACGCACATCGCTTACGCCGCGCAAGCCCGACAGTTTAGACACCTTGGCAGCAGCGCCTTTCACGACCGGGCCGATAGCACCATCAAAACCCAATTTGCGGGCTTCAGCCAGGCGCTTATCTGCATGCGCCACATGCCGCACCTCGCCCGACAGACCAACCTCACCGAAGACCACGGCATTCTTTTTTAGTTGCAAGCCTTTGGCAGCTGAGCCAATTGCCAGACACACCGCCAGATCGGCAGCTGGTTCGGTAATTTTGATGCCGCCAACGATGTTGATATAAATATCATGCTCGGCCAGGCTCAGTTTCGTGCGGCGCTCCAACATAGCGACCAGTAAATTCAGGCGGTTCAAATCAAAGCCGCTGGCCGCTCGCTTGGGATAGCCGTAGCTCGTTTTATTCACTAAAGCTTGAACTTCCACCAGCAGCGGCCGTGTGCCTTCGAGTGTTGCCAGCACGATTGAGCCGTCGCTGACTTGGCGCTCAGCGAGCAGGGCTTCGGATGGATTCAATACCGGCTGCAGCCCCTGCTCTACCATTTCAAAAATGCCGGCTTCGTTTGTAGAGCCAAACCGATTTTTAATAGCTCGAAGCAGCTTAAAGCCGCCATAACGATCGCCTTCCAACTGTAATACGACGTCCACGACGTGCTCCAGCACTTTTGGTCCGGCTATTGAGCCCTCTTTGGTGACGTGACCGACCAAAATAACGGCCGTGTCAGTTTGTTTAGCAGCTAAGGTTAATAAACGAGTGGCGTTAGTAATTTGTGAAACCGTGCCAGGTGCTGAAGCAATCGCTTCGCAGCTCAGCGTCTGGATGGAATCTACTACAACCAACTGATATTTGCCCTCGGCAATAGTTGCCGCAATGTCATCGGCGGAGGTACTGGTAGCCAGCTGCAAATCAGACTTCAACGTTCCCAGACGTTCGGCCCGCAGGCCTATCTGATGCGCCGATTCCTCGCCGCTGACATAGAGCACCGAGTGCTTAGCGGCCACGGCATGTGCCAACTGCAACAATAAGGTGCTTTTACCAATGCCCGGCTGACCAGCCAGCAGGTTGACACTGCCGGCCACAATACCGCCGCCCAGCACATTGTCGACTTCGTCGATGGTTGTGGGCAGGCGCGGGCGGTCTTTAGAAACAGATGTTCTGACCGATTGCGGGCTCAAGTGGCGGCCGCTCTTGACAGCGGTGGTAATAGCCGCGTCTGTCAACTGTTCTTCTAACGTGTTCCACTCGCCGCACTGCGGGC
>CAYZSM010000123.1:0-3058 GCA_964481105.1 uncultured Candidatus Saccharibacteria bacterium
CGTGCCACATGGTGGTGTTCGGCCGTCGAAAGCGCGGAGAATTTAGTCATGGCACGTGATCGTTCCTCTATTGTCAAAATGAGTCGCCGCGAAGGCTATGCACTGCACCCCAAGGCCCACAAAGCCTTAGTAAAGCGCACCAGCAAACCCGGACAAGGGCCGAATGCCCGGGGACCGCGCGGCGGCAAAGCCAGTCAATACTCCCTGCAATTGCGCGAAAAGCAAAAGGTCAAGCGTTTGTACGGACTATTGGAGAAACAATTCAGCAATTTAATGAAAGAAGCCAACCGCCGGCAGGGTCAATCCGGACAGGTGCTGCTGCAATTGTTGGAGCAGCGAGCCGACAACGCTGTTTACCGGGCAGGTTTTGCTCCGTCCCGCCGGGCCGCCCGTCAGTTAGTAACACACGGCCACTTCTTATTGAACGATACACGGGTAGATATTCCTTCTATTCGATTGAAAGCTGGCGATGTCCTGTCGCTACGCCCCCACAGTGCTAAAACCGAATATTTCAAGAAACTTGATGAAGTTAGTCCCGCCCCTGGCGAAATTCCCGCTTGGATTAAGGCGGATCGTAAAAAATTCACCGTATCAATTACCAGCCTGCCGTCTCGCGACGATGCCGAGCCAGATATTAATGAACAGTTAATCGTAGAATATTACTCACGCTAAGAAGGAGCAGTCGCATGTCAAATACTATTCACACCCCCGGACTCGTCAAAGTTGACGATCACAGCGCCACCAGCGCCTCGTTCGTCATTGAGCCCCTCCACAGCGGCTATGGCATGACTTTAGGTAACAGTTTGCGCCGCGTATTACTATCCAGCATCTCCGGCGCTGCGATAACCGCTTTCAAGATTGAAGGTGTTACCCACGAATTTACGTCTGTACCTGGCGTCAAAGAAGATGTTGTCGATCTGATGCTAAACCTCAAAGGTATTCGTTTCCGCGTGTACGGCGGTGAGCCGCAGATACTTCGTATTGTCAAATCCGGCAAAGGTGTGGTTACTGCCAAGGATATTCAGGTCAATGCCGACGTTGAAGTTGTTAACCCGGAGCATGTTATCGCTACCATTGATGACGCTAAAGCTAAATTGGTTGTCGACTTAACCGTTGAAGTTGGCCGCGGCTATCGAACCATCGAAGAAGGCGCCGCCAAGAAAGCCAGCGACATGATTGCACTTGACGCTATTTTCAGCCCCGTGCTGCGGGTTCGTTACAAGGTGGAAAACACCCGTGTTGGTCAAGCAACCGACCTCGATCGCCTGCTGCTAACTGTCGAAACCGATGGTTCAATCACTCCGCAAGACGCATTTGAAGAAGCTGCCGCTGTATTAGTCAATCAATACACGGCTTTGGCTGGCAAAACCCGCGTGGCGGCACCTGAAGCTAACACTGACACTGCCGGCAATCAAGACGGTGAATTTGGCAGCGAAATGCTTGGTGACGAGCCCACTGCCTTAAATACTTCCATTGAAGATTTAAATCTCTCGGCCCGGACCACCAATGCCTTGATTAACAACGATATTCACACCATCCGTGACCTGTTTGCTCTGAATGATGCTGAACTGCGCGATTTGAAAGGCTTTGGCAGCAAAGCACTCGACGAAGTCAAAGAAAAACTAGCGGAGCTGGAGCTGTAGCATGCATCGTCACGGATATAAAGGCCGCAAATTCCATCGTGAGCGCGATCAGCGCAATGCGCTGGTAAAAGGTTTGGCTGACTCCTTAGTTAAGTATGAATCAATCGAGACAACCCTGCCAAAAGCCAAGGAAGTCGTGCCCTATGTCGAAAAGTTGATCACCAAAGCCAAAAAGGGTGACCTTCATAACCGTCGTCAAGTTTTAAGCGGCCTGCAAACTGTTGCTAGTGCCCATAAATTGGTTGATGAAATTGCCCCCCGCTTAAAGAATCGGAACAGCGGACACCTTCGAATTGTTAAAACTAGCGCTCGCCGCGGTGACAATGCCCAGTTAGCGCGCGTTAGTTTTGTGGATGAGCTCAAAGACGCTCCGGTCGCTAAAGCCGCCGTACCTCAGCCAGCAGCTGCAACAGTGCCTGAGGCGCCGAAGCTAAAAACTGCCGCCGTCAAAGCCAAAGCCGCCAAGCCTGCTGCCAAAAAAACTTCTAAGCCAGCTAAGGCAAAGGAGTCCAAGTAATGAAAACCTACAGCGCCAAACCAACTGATGTTACTCGTGACTGGTATATTGTGGACGCTAGTGAAGCAAGTTTAGGCCGCGTGGCCACTGTTGTGGCGACCTTATTGACCGGCAAGGGCAAACCCCAGTTCACCAAGCACATTGACTGCGGAGATTTTGTTGTGGTAATCAACGCCCAAAATATTGTAGTAACTGGCGAGAAGCTCACCAAAAAGATCTATTACCGACACAGCAACTACCCGGGTGGATTAACTGAAACCAGCCTGAAAGAGAAGCTGGAAAAAGATCCCACCTTTGCTATTACGCACGCCGTGCGTGGCATGCTTCCCGTAAATCGCTTGCGCGATGGGCGACTGCTTCGTTTGAAAGTATATGCCGGAGCCGAACACCGCCACGAGGCCCAAAAACCTAAGCTTCTATCTGTAAAGGACACCAAATAATGGCAAAAGACTCTTATTTTTATGCGTTAGGCCGCCGCAAAAGCGCAACGGCTCGCGTTCGCTTAACAACTGGTAAAGGCGCTATTACCATAAATGGTCAACCTGCCGCCGAATATTTTGCTGACAGTAAGTATTTGCTGGCAAAGTTACAGCAACCATTTATCGTGCTCGATAACGTCAATAAATTTGATGTAAGCGCCGTTGTTTCCGGAGGTGGTCACGAAGGTCAGGTTGAAGCTATCCGTCTGGCGATTAGCAAGGCTCTGGTGGTTATGAACGAAGACCTCAAAGCGACACTAAAACGGGCTGATCTGTTGAGTCGCGATTCTCGTGAACGCGAACGCAAGAAGTTCGGTCTTAAAGGTGCTCGCAAGCAACGACAGTTCACCAAGCGTTAAATTCAATGTTATAGTAGGCTTGTGCCGCAAAAGCAAATTCTTGACCATCTGAAACAGTTA
>CAYZSM010000124.1:0-3053 GCA_964481105.1 uncultured Candidatus Saccharibacteria bacterium
TCTATTACACGCCGCTGGAAATGGCTCAAAAAGGTGTAGTTGCCACGCAATATTCGATGGGTCCGATCGAAGAACTGGGCCTGCTGAAGATGGACTTTCTTGGTCTGAGTAACCTGACAATTATTAAAAATGCTCTGCGGATTATTGCACGTGTCTACGGCGACGATATCGACATCGAGACTATCCCGCTGGATGACAAACAGACTTACGAATTGTTCCAAGCCGGTGACACTACCGGCGTATTCCAGTTTGAGTCGGCAGGCATGAAGCGGTATCTCAAGGAATTAAAGCCGACGGTTTTTGATGATCTAATTGCCATGAATGCTCTGTATCGTCCCGGGCCAATGCAATTTATTGACGATTACATCAAGCGCAAGCATGGTCAGCAAAAGGTCATTTATGAGCATCCCGGCCTGAAAGCTGCCCTGGAAAACACCTACGGTGTGCTGGTCTACCAGGAACAGTTTATGCAAATAAGCAAGGATATGTGCGGCTTCAGCGGCGGTCAAGCCGACACCTTGCGCAAAGCGATCGGAAAAAAACAACGCGATACCATGGCGAAAATGAAGACGGCTTTTATTGAGGGCATGATGGAGCACAGTGGCGCAACTCGTGACTTTGCTGAAAAATTTTGGGCGCGGATGGAAGCATTTGCCGACTATGGCTTCAACAAAGGTCACTCCACGCCCTATGCCATGATTGCCTATCAAACCGCTTATCTAAAATCGCATTATCCGGCAGCTTTCATGGCGGCACTCATGAGCAGTGATTACGATGACACCGACCGTTTGGCGATTGAAATTACCGAGTGCAAACACATGGGGATCACGGTGTTGCCGCCGGACATAAACGAATCATTTGCCGAATTTGCAGTGGTTCCGGAGACCAATCAGATTCGTTTTGGCATGGCGGCTATCAAAAACGTCGGTGCCGGTGTGGTTGAGGAAATTGTCCGGGTGCGCTCTGAGCGACCATTCGATAGTCTGGAAGACTTTTTAGCACGCGCCAACAATCGCTTGCTTAACCGAAAACCTATGGAAAGTCTGATTAAGGCTGGAGCTTTTGACCGTTATGGTGAACGCTCCACTTTGCTGCACAATTTGGACTTAATCCTGGCATTTGCTGCACGTATGCAAAAGCAGGCCAACAGCGGCCAAACCGACATTTTCGGCAGTTTAGAGGATGCTTCCCCGACTAATCGGCCACGTTTGGAGTTGCAAGCTAGCAGCGAGCCGGTTGATTCACGTCAGCAATTGCTTTGGGAGCGAGAACTACTGGGGTTATATTTGAGTCAGCATCCCCTGGAACTCTTTGAAACAATTCTCGGCGAACAAACCGTGCCGCTCAATACTGTCACCGTCGAACACCATGGCAAAGCTGTTACTATTGGGGGCGCAGTGGCTGACATCCGCGAAATAACTACTAAAAACGGTCAGCGCATGGCCTTTGTGAAAATCGAAGACCGCTACGGTGAAGTTGAAGCCATTCTGTTTCCAAACAGTTATCAGCAAACAACTGGATTATGGGAACGGGATAAAGTCGTGCTAATCCGTGGCAAGGTAAATTCCCGCGACAAAGACGGAATCGATTCCGGTCAGGTAAAAATTATGGTCGACGATGCCCGAGAAATTACCAGCCAGCAAGCCAGCGCCTATCAAGGTACTGGCAAAAAAGCTAAAACTCCCAAGCCAAAGAAAAATACCACGCCGCCAGCTAAAACTGCTCAGAAAACTCCGGCACCCGTCGTAGAGCCAGTTGCTAATCCGCGGTTGTATATTCGGCTGCGCAATACTGATGACGAGCACACCCTATTAACGCTCAAACAAACCATTGACGCTCATCAAGGTGAAACCGAAGTCGTATTGGTACTTGGAGAGGCCGCAAACAAGCAGGCTATTAAACTGCCAGGCGGCATTGATCAAACCAGCAGCGGCCTGAGTGAACTGCGCGAATTAGTCGGCCAAGAAAACCTGGTGATTCAGTAATTTTAACGGATGATGCCACTGCTGCGGGTCAGCACAAAACCGGTAGTAAAGATGAAGACAATCGTGATATCAAGCAAGGGATGATGGCTGATAAAGGCTTCACCTCGGACCACCGCCCGATGCAACCGTAAGCTGTGGCGGGTTATGAATAGCATTAGTGCTGCTCCGGCTAAGGCCGATATAGCCGCTAGGCTCCAGGTCGCTTGACCGCCGGTCAGTAGCTGAATCCGGGAAACCGGCGTAGCAGCGATTTCAGTGTTGGCACTTCGGACTGCTGACGCCGAAGCGCTCGGCTCAGGCACATTAAAGCTTATGGTTGCCACAGCCGGTGGTGGTTGAGCATATTCGGCCACCACAATTGTCTGGGGCCCATGTCCCTGATAATTCGGCGAGCTGGCGACTCCGAAACCAACATTTTGATAATCAGTATTTAAAATATTCGCCCGGTGCTCCGGGCTGTTCATCCAGCCAACAATCGTATTGCTGGCGTCCGTAAAACCGTAGGCTAAATTTTCGCCGGCCGCTTGGTACTGATAGCCAGTGGCCGATATAAATGTCCACGGCGTTTTGCCATCTGGCGAATTGTGTGCCCAGTAATTATGACTGGCCATATCGTTGGCTTTGGCCTGGGCGGCAGCTGTTAGTTGCGGGTCAATCGTTAATGCTGCTTCATTGGCGCTCAGTCGCTGGCTGTTGGTTTCGCTGAGCAGCGAAGACGCCGCAAAATTGCTTTCGGTGCCCAATACGGCACCATTTGTCCAGAGGCTATTAATAGTTAAGCCAACACCAACGATAACCATCATTGGCAAATAGGGCCAGTAGGACTTCAAGTAGTGCTTGCTGTGGCGATGATGCTGCGCCTGGCGTTTTTTATGATGGATAGTTGGTTTTGGTCGAGTGGCGAGGGCCATATATTTGTTTTGCCTTAACAGGTTAAGTATACCATAGCTGACTGAAGCGACAGTGGTACAGCGCCATAGCAGCAGCCTGGACAACATTGAATGATTCTTTGCGGCCGGCCATCGGTATTTCCAGTGTTAGGTCTGAGCTATGTAAAATTTCCGGCTC
>CAYZSM010000125.1:0-3048 GCA_964481105.1 uncultured Candidatus Saccharibacteria bacterium
GCGGTGACTGGAGTTCAGACGGTGTGCTCTTCCGATCTTGGAGCCCGTGGTATTACTCAGAGTGTTGAGCGCCAGCGTGCCGGTAAAATTGGCGGCGTTGGAAATAGTTTGACCGTTAATTGTGCTGACACCCGTCAAAATATCACCGGATGCCGAAGTTAAAGTCAGTGCACCGATACCGCCCGAAGACAGATTAAAAGGTCCTGTGGCGCTGGCCGCTGTGGCGCTTATGGCCAAGCCGTTGACCGCCGTAGCACTCAGCGAGCCAGCACTGATGTTACCACCTGAAATGGTCGCACCGTTTATTGTTCCCGAGCAAGCCAAGTTGCCACTAGCATTCAGGATCGTACAGCCGGTTGAAGCCGAACCGCCGCCTAACAAGACGTTGCCGCTACCCTGTCCGGCAATTTCAACGTCGCCGGATGAGGTGTCACCAATGCGGATTTTGCCTGAGCCAGAAGCGTTAAGCGTCAGTACTTGGTTTGTTCCGCCGGCCGAAACAGCCAAAGCCGTGCTGCTGGTAAGGCTCGGTGTTGTCACACTAGTGCTAAATGTCGGGTTATTAACGATTGCCAATGTATTACTTGTAAAACCACCGCCGGCAGTGCCGCTCACCGTACCGGTCAAATTTCCACTGCCGGTAAAGCTCAAAACCGTGGTATCCAACTCATTAATTGCCGCCTGAACGGTGGTGGAGGAAATGTTGCCGGCGGCGACATTGGTAATTTGTGAAGCGGTGTAGTCACCGTTTTGGGAAACGACTGAACCGGTGCGACCAAATACTGAAGTAACCGCCGAAGCTGACGGTGCTACTTGCCACTTGGTACCGTTATGAATCACGAAGTCACCGGCGCCAAAACTAATTGCTCCGCTGCCAAGGTTTTGAGTGCCGGCCACCGCCACGGCATATATATAGCCATTTGTGCCGGTAGCGTCTGATAAGGTCGGCGTGTTGGTGTTGGCGTTCCAGGTACCCTGATACAGCAATGCGCCGGTAATTCCCTGGAGGAAATCCGACCGGGTAATCTTTTTGACCGATGAGCTGCCAGCATCGTAAACCGGTATGTAATCACCGGAATTTGTCGTTGTTTTGGCTGTTAAGCCGTTAATGTCCAGATTAAGTGTTGAGGTGCCGCCGGCGCCAAGCGTTAGCGTGCCGCCGCCGGTTAAACCGGTCCCGGCCGAGATGGTTATTTGAGTGTTACCCTGCACTGCCGTGTTGGCCACGCTGCCGTAGGTCACGCTGAGGTTGGGCGTAATGCCCACGCCGCTGCTGGTGTTGGCGGTTAAACCGGTCAGGGTACCCAGTCCGGCCACGTAATTACCGCTGGTATCGCTGCCTAACACCACGGCGCTGGTACTCAAATTGCCGCTGCCATCAGTGTGCACTACGCCACTGCTATTCAAGCCACTCAACGTGACCGTGCCGGTGATGGTAGCATTGCCGGTAACATTTAAATTGCCGCCCAAGACACTGAGGTCTTTGCCGCTATCCAGCTGCAAGACGGTGGAGTTTTGCAACAGCCAGGAATCACCTAGACTGCCGGTGCCGTTATAGAGCGGCAAACGATCAACAGTGCCGGAACCGGTAATAGTGCCGGCCGCGCCGCCGTCATCGTTTTGGCAACTTATGACACCCGAAGCATTGGCGGTCAGCACACCGCCGTTATCAAAAGTGGAGCAGTTAAAGCCGTTGAAAATCAGTGAGCCGGTCGGTGCTAAAGTCAAATTATGAGCAGCACCGGTTGTCGAAATCGTTAAGTTATTAGTGTTTGTCAAGATCGGTGTAGTTACACTGGTGCTAAAGACGGGGGCCGAACCACCGGTGATGCCACCACAAGTACCGCCGGTGCCAAGCGTAATGGTATTACCTCCGCCAGTTAAATTGGCCGTACCTGCCGGACATACCAGTGTAACGTTGCCCTGCGCGGCAGTATTAGCAGTTGAACCATACAATACGCTGAGTGATGTCGAGCTGCCAAGCGACACGCTGCCCCCACCACCCAATCCGGCTCCGGCTGTAACGCTCAGGCTGTTATTTTGCAGTTGGGTGTTGGTCACCTTGCCGGCACCGATCACCGTCAGGCCGCTGCCGTTAATTGTTACATCGCCGCTCAATGTCGTAAAGGTTGGCACACCTGCGTTGGAAAGCAGTACTTGCCCGTCCGTGCCGTTGAGCTGACCAAACGTCGTTGCGCCGGTTGCATATAATAAAGAGTTGGTCGTCAGCGAGCTAATCCCGGTGCCGCCGCGCGCTACACCCAATGTGCCGCTCGTCAATATGGAAGTATTAGCCGTAACATTTTGCAGCACGCCGCCGGCGGTAATGACTGTCGAGCCATTGACTGACAAACCGCCGCTGGCAGTTACCAAACCACTGAAAGTCGGACTATTAGTGATCGAAAGATTGCTACAAGCGCCGCCGGCACCCAATGTAATACTATTCCCGCCGCCGCTCAAATTTCCGGTACCGGCCGCACACGTCAGCGAAGTATTGCCTTGAACTGCCGTGTTGGCGGCGCTGCCATAGTTGACTGCCACACCCAAAGTTCCGGCCCCAGTATTAATTGTTAGTCCACCGTTATTAGCTAGTGTTCCCAGACTGTAACCGCTGCCATTGCCAATCAGCAGCTGTCCGTTGGCAGCAGCGCTGCCGTTTACACCGGTTCCTCCGTACTGGGCACTTATAACATTGCCCTGCCAGGTGCCATTCGTGAATGTCCAGTTGCCAGCAATTGTTTCGTTGCTGGCTTTGCGCGTAATACCGGAAGTCGCATAATCAATCCCGATATCGGATTGGCCGGCGTTGTCGACAACACTAAAATCGCTACTAAAATTAAGGCCGCTGACACCAGTCGTAACCGTGGAACCGTTACGAAGCACATCCACCGAGCCGCCGGTACTATCAGCTGAACAGGTCCAAGCCGAACCATTCCATTTGAGGATTTCATTGCTGGCACAGCCGCCAATTAAACGTACGCCGGCGCTACTGGATTCCAGCCCGGAAGTCGAGCTCGTTGTGGCCGTCGTCCCGCTATTGTCTAACTG
>CAYZSM010000126.1:0-3001 GCA_964481105.1 uncultured Candidatus Saccharibacteria bacterium
AATCCACTCCTGCAAGCCGCTGAATTCCGGCGCTGGGGTTGCTTGAACATTAAATAACTTACTGTTGTCAACTTTATTTTTAGAAGCCGGCAATAATTTCGAGCTCAGCGCATCAAAATTAAACGGTGTGTGCTGGGAGACAAAAGTTTGAAAGTGTTTATCGGCGCCAGTTGCTACCATCAGGCCAACCACAATAAACAAAATCGCCAACACGCGTTGGAAAACACCCCGCGGATCACTGGCAAACCGAATTTTAGCTATAAAACGCTGACCATAATAACCAATGGCCAATAGAACCAGACAGAGTCCCAAAACATAGGCAATGATATAAGCGAACGCCTGGCTAAAATTAACCGGTAAAACAGTCGCTAAAATGTATGCATAAACCGGGCTACAGCTGGAAAAGACTGGCCCGAGGGCGGCACCGGTAATAAGCGGCCCGATTAATGAGTTCTTGTTGTTGTACCCTTTACTAAGAGCGGTCTGGGCAGTACGTTCCACGCCAATCGCGGCTATTAGGCGTGCATAGAAGCCTGGAAATAACGTGACTAGGCCCAGGCCAACAATAATTGTCCCTGAAAAATAAGTAATAAACTGCGGAGGCACATTAATGAGCAGGGTTGTAGCTTTTAGTAGAAGAGTAAACGTAATGATCGAAACAGCCAAAGCTCCGGCAATAACGACCGGGCGTTTACGGTCCTGGCTGTCGCCGCTTACCGAACCACCGATAATAATCGGCAGCAATGGTAGCACGCAGGGGGCCAGTACTGTCAGTATGCCGGCTATAAAAGCTCCAAAAAGTAAAAACATTGTACCTTCTTACTTAAATAGTAAGGTTATGATGTCACGCTGTCCACCTCCCGGATGCAACAGCGTGACATGCTTTATTTATAGTATTTGACTAGTTAGCAGGCATCAGCACAGCGGTAATGACATGAGTTACGCCGTTGCTGGAGATAACATCAGGTGTTTCAATACTGACTTTGTTACCTTTTGCATCTTGGATCTGCAGCTCGTTATTTTCCATAACGAAGCTCAGCGTTTCACCTTGCACGGTTTTGAGTGTTTCACCTTTTTCGGCCATGACCCTCAAAGCAGCAGTCGTGTAGGTGCCCGGTACGACATGATATGTCAAAATATCGACTAACTTATCCTTGTTTTCGGGCTTTAGTAGAGTGTCGACAGTACCGGTCGGCAATGCGGCAAAAGCATCATTGTTAGGCGCAAAGACGGTGAATGGTCCAGCGCTCTTCAGCGTATCGACTAAGTCCGCAGCCTTAACTGCTGCAACTACCGTGGTGACATTTTTAGCGTTCACCGCATTGTCAACAATGTCTTTGGTTTGAACCATTTTAGCGCCACCGACGGTCACGCCATCAGATTCGCTACTGATTGAGGCAGTTGCTGCCGGTTTGCTGCTCGTTTTGGTGTTACTGTCGGTACTCATTACTTTGCCTCCGGCAAAGCCAATCACTAATCCGGCGATTACTGCTATGGCTACCAGCGCCATATTGCCGGATTCATTGCTATGTAGATTCATAACGTTTATCCCTCTGACCAATTGGTCTTATTTAATAGTACAGATTAATTAAACTACTTAACTATTTCAATAGCAAGCTTATTTTAAATGTTTTCCACAATTTTCTTATTATTACTTCTGTAATTTCAGGTTTTCGTCGTTAGCAATGATAGTTAGAAGGACTTTATGATAAATTGATAATTCTTTTTCAGTTAATCCATATAATAATTTTTCGAGTATAGAATTGAGGGAAATTTCTACTGCCTTGACAAGTTTTTTGCCTTCGGGCGTAAGCGCTAACAGCTTAGCCCGCGCATCAAATTGATTTTGGACACTTTGAATAATGCCTTTGGCTTCCAGCTGTTGCGCCATGGCGGTCACTAAGGGCGCTTTAACGTGTAGTTGGCGAGCTATTTCTACCTGACGCACACCGTCCCGGGCTTCAACAATGATGCCCAACATAGCCCAGTATGTCGGATTAAGATCGTACTGAGCCAGACTTTCATAGACATGCTCCCGCAGCAGCCGATATGCTCGGGCTTGGACACTGCCACCCACATAAGAAGGAATATTCATATTATAATTAACCTACTTAACTATAATAGTTTAATCGTCTTTCCCTGTCAATACTAGAGACATCTTTTATGAGCAAAACGGTTATACTTAGGCCATGTCTGAATCCGTACGCTACGTTCTCTACAGCCAGTTGGCGTTAGTGGTAGCTATCATGCTGTGTACGTTCATTGCCCCAGGGTTTTTATTCAGCACCAATGAGGGCGGCATAAGTAATTACGCTATCCATGCCAATACAGTAGTGCCTTTTAGCCTCGGTTTCGTTGGCTGCGCTGGACTATTGCTGGCAGCTGCCGGCAAAATGGCTCGGGTTAAACGGCTGACTATTTTGGCCCCGTGGTTGCGCGTAACCGCCATCGGCTACTTGATTGTGCTTGCCAGTACCTATCCCTATAAATATCAGCCAGTGTTTCAACAAATTCATCAGTACGTTTCGCTGGCTTTCTCTGTTCTAATGCTAGTTGTACTCTTACATTTCAGTAGGCTCCTGAAAAAAACAGATGCAGCTAGCATAGCTTACCTGTGTGTAATGGGAGCTGGATTTTTAGTTGGTATTACCACATTAACAGGGGCAATTCATTTACTATTTGCGTCGCAATTGTTAGTGGGAGCCGGTTTTGGTCTGGGATTAGTGCATAATTTGCAGCGGTTCGGTGCAGCGCAGTAACTAGTACAATTTTTTCTCGCGAGAAGTGGTTGATTTATTGACGGAAATTTGACATAATGAATATATATGTCAGAAGTACATGAGGCGGCTCAGGTAGCAGCTATAGATTTTCTAGAGCCGCGCCCCAGACGCTTATTCCCCAACGGTGCTAGAGGCTTGCCGTTCATCACTGCAGTCTGCGCCACGATAATTACGGGCGTGGGGCCTGGCCGCTTAAGCCAAACTCCCTCCGAAGCCGCCGC
>CAYZSM010000127.1:0-2939 GCA_964481105.1 uncultured Candidatus Saccharibacteria bacterium
TAAAGTGATGGAGGCTGCGAAAAACGAATATGAGCGTGAAAAACTACTGGAGCACTGGCGAGGATTAGCCGCTACTCATCCTGATACTTTTGACAAAAAAATGTTGAGCGGAGCCGAACAGTTATATCGTATTGCCCGGCGGCAACATCTCGGTGCACGTCATCAGTGGCGTGAATCCGAAAAATAGCGACTATTTTGATCACATGACTGCTACAATGGGGTCAGTCACCAAAAAACAGAACCCCATCCCCTATGGAAAATCCACCAAAACCGTTTGTAATGCAAAAACATCCGTCAATGCCGCCACCTTTGCCGCAGCCGGTCGATCCAAATAATCCAAATGAGGTTTCGCCCCAGCCGAGCAAGAAAAAATACCTGCTCGGAGCCATCGTCATTCTTCTGTCGCTAGCTATATCGGCATCTATTTTTGTTTTTCACTCCAAGCATTCCTCGGCTCCGACTGTGACGACCAAGGCGACTACTTCGTCAGAGGCTAAAAATTCTAAGAGTAAGCTTTCCCAAAATAGGGCGAATGTTTTACGCAAAAACGATATAGCCGCAATCGCTAGTGCTATCAGTGAGTTTATGGCCAACAATAGTGGTAGTTTGCCGCTGGCAGTGGATGCTGGGTCCGATCCCAAAGTTTTGGCATTTTGCGCGGCTGGTTGCGCTACCGAGACAAAAGCGATGGTTAATCTCGGGTTTTATTCGTCTGGAGCGGTAACCCTGCACCCGTATGACAAAAGTTTGAAAGTTCCGGACACCGCCACAGTTTATGTGGTGGATTATGCTGTTTGTGATGCTAGTAATACAGGCATTGGGAATCAAGCAGCACGCACCGCATCCATTTTATATACCTTGCAGCAAGATTCTGGCAGTCAGCAACACTGCTTTGAGACGTAGCCGCCTACTTAATCTTTAAAAATGCGATTAAATAGTTCGTGCTGGTCGGGATATTTGCGCTGGTGTTCTTTATGCAACCGGCGATGAGTAGCCACGGTCGCGTGTTTATGGCAAGTTTTGTACGGGGTGCCATCGACGGAGTAATGGCCAACCCGCCAGCAAGCTTGGCATTTGTGCTGCCGATACAGGCCAATTAGGGTGCCCAGCAACGCGAATTCAGTTAAATCGCTGCCAAAACCGGACCAAAAGCCATAAAACGGTCCGGACAGATTATCCATCCCGGTAAAATGTTCAAAAGCGTGCCAAATCCCGGCTAGGCTGGCAAAATCGTTTGGAATAAGCATAGTTCTTATTTCTCCTTATGATTTGATACTACTGGAGCGCCCACCGTTTTACCAGACCTAGCTGCTATTAGTACAGTTCTTCGTGTTTTTCGTTAAGGAAGCGAATCCACTGACGCAGCAAACGCAACAGGGCTTTCAATGGCAGCTCAATCGCCACATCCAGGAAGCGACCAACGGCGTTGACTTTGTTGTATTTGCGCGACAGCCACTGACCGGCAACAATGAACGGCAAGTAAAAAAAGCCGCGCAGCGAGACCAGTACACCGGCTTGGCGAGTTTCTAACTCTAGATCGCGTACTAGGGTACTCAAACGGAAACCAAGGAAACTGGCAGTCGAGAAGAATACAAAGAAAATGATCATTTGAACAATGTTGAAACCGGTCCGCTGCAAGATGAGCCAGGTAACAGTGACCGGGATGGCGAACAGCAGCGTGTACATGATTTTACCGCCGGCCGAGGATATACGCGCTGGTGGTACAACCAATTGACGGACTTCCGGTTCGTACAGTAACTGGTCCATGGCGACCGACAATGCGCTAGCGTTCGATGAAGACGGCAGGCGCATGCTCAGTTTCAGACTGGCCATATACAGCGGCGGGAAGAGCAGGTTCAACCCAAGCGGCAACAGGGCAACTGTACCGCGCATCACCAGATCGTACGGCACCTCTATGGCGACACCGATAATTATTTTGGTAATAAAAATAAAAACAATACTCTTAACCAGGCCGCGGTCCAGGCGTTTTTCAACTCCTTTGTATTCCCGAGTGATTTGCCGGTTGTAGGCATCCATAAACAATTCGCGGTCCGGCAGGATATCGGCGACATCGGCGCGGTCGTCGATTAGGCTACGCAAAACTCGAAATGGTGCGCCGGAACGGCCAATCAACCGTTTCAGCTGCTGAGTCAGCGGACTGGCATAGTAGGCGTCAATTTGCTCGTTAAGGCGTTTGAAACCGGTGGTATCATGCGGCGACTGCTTGTACAGCACCAGCAACTGATAGCGGATAATATCAATATCCGACTTTAATAGTGCCTGATGAACAGCAATATACAGGCAAAATTCGTAACTGGCCGCTTCTGGCGAGTTTGCAAACTGGCTGCGCGGAATAGCCTGCAAAAAGTAATGGTAGGCGAACGATACAGTCGCTTGCTGGGCATGGTGCGGATTGAGGGTGCTTTCGATGTCGCTGGCCAGATGAGCCAGCACCCAGTCCATAGCAGTATTGTGCTTAACGTGCGCCTGACGTAAATGCCCAAACGCAGCCAGATAAATATCGATTTGGCGATCCAGGCGGCCAGCCGTAGCCTTGCTAAATTCGTTGCCCTGCAAGTAGCCGGCCTGCACTAGCTCGACGATAAGCTCAGCGCCCAGTGCCGGCGAGCGCCGTTTAGCTAAAAACAGGTTTCGCTTGCAAAACCGCTTAATAGCCCGTTCCAATAACAGATGCTCTTCGGCATATTCAGCGGCATTGCGCAGCTGTTCGTAGGCGCTGGAGACCATTTTGCCGGCCATCGGCACCTCAAGCAGTGTGCCAGAGGCCAGAGCTTCGCGCGCCTGCTGATCAAGTTGCCTGGCGACCAGGAGCTGCTGACGAAGTAATTCGAGCAACGGAGAATAAGAACTGGACATAATGATGCTGCTCATTATAGGGGTTTTTCGGTGATTTGAAAGCATCGCTATATCACTCTATA
>CAYZSM010000128.1:0-2897 GCA_964481105.1 uncultured Candidatus Saccharibacteria bacterium
ACCAATTCGACTTCAGCAGTCACTCCTTCGACCAAGCCTAGTGCTAAAACCTCTGATCCGGCCATTAGTGGCAACGGCGTTTCCGGTCCGCTGACTACGCCATACGGCAATTTTGTCAGCAATCACAGTCCGGGTGATGATGATTCACCGTCCAATGCCGAAACCTCTATCTGTATTACCTCTCCGGGAGCCAGCTGCACGATAACCTTTACCAAGCAGGACGGCACCGACGCTGGCGTGGTGAAAACGCTTGATGCCGGGATTGCCGACAGTACCGGTACCGTCTATTGGAATTGGGATATCAAAGGCGCCGGCTTCACTACCGGAAATTGGAAAATTAAAGCCCAGGCCACGCTCAACGGACAAACAGCGTCGGCCGAAGATCAAATTCCGCTCAAGGTGAAATAGCTAGTATGAAACGGCTTCCCTCATTTTTAGCCCTAGTCTTTACCGCCTCCCTAGTGGTGAGTTTTGCCGCACCGCTGACTGCTCACGCGTCATTTATGTCGAACAATCTGATTGATGACCGGGTTTTTGACAATACCAGCTCGATGACGCCGCAAGCCATCGATAATTTTCTGAATCAGTTCCCCGGCAGCTGCATCAGCTCCAATAACGGCTTCCAGTCGCTTGATCCAATTAGTTACACGCCCGCCCAGGGCTACAATTACGGGCCGAACACTTCCGCCGGCAATGTTATTTGGGATGCCGCCCAAGCCTACGGCATTAATCCGCAAGTCTTGCTGGTTACCCTGCAAAAAGAACAAAGTCTGGTGACTGGCGGCTCCGGCATCTGCGTGCCCCGGGCCTATACCGCCGCTACCGGCTACGGCTGTCCTGACAATATCACCAGCCACGATTACAATAACGTCAGCTTATACACAATCAACGGCACAATGGTCACATCGGTCACCGGGACTTGCGTGAATGCCGACAGCAAAGCCGGCTTTTCGCAGCAAGTCATCCGCGCGGCCTGGCTGCTGCGTTTCGGCGAACAGCGCTCCAAGGGCAACACCGGCTGGAATGTTCAAATGAGCAATTCTCCAAAGCCCGGCGATCACTGGGACAACTCCGATGATCCGCTGACCTGTTACGGCGGCCCAATGACCCAAGGCAATTTCAAGCGCTGCTCCAGCGACAGCAGTCCCACACCCTATGACGGCTATATTACTATCGATGGCGTCAGTACCCACATGGACACTGGCGGCACGGCAGCTCTGTACTGGTACACCCCGCACTTTCATGGCAACCAAAGTTTCGTATCCATTTTTGAAGGTTGGTTTGGTGCTACCCGCGGCGGTTACTGCATAAGCTCACTGACTGCAATTCAAACCGACGTGGTCTTCCAAAAAACAATATCAAACGTTGACACACCAGACTTCCTGATTAATTCCGGTTCCGGTACCGGCTGTGTCGAATCGCACGTTTGGAACCCCGGCTTCACTAGCTGGCTCAGCCACACCGCCAGTAACAATCCATCCATTACTGGTCCCGATGGTCAAGTGCTCTTTGGCGACCTTGATGGCAATGGCCACGACTATCCAATTCTGTTCGGGCTGCGCGGTACAGGCAGCGGCATGATCGAAGCCCACGTCTGGTCGCATGACATGCAATCTTTCCTGGTGCACACCGCCACCAACCAACCGGCTGTCAACCCGGCCGACTGCAAGATTATTCTGGCCGATCTGAACGGCGACGGCAAAGACGACGCCCTGCTGGCCTGCTTACGAAACACCGCGAGCGGCATGGTCGAGCTTCACATGTGGAATCCCGGTTTGCAAACCTGGGCCTGGCACGAAGTTACCAATATGCCGGCAATCGATCCGACCCAAGCCACCGTCATCGCTGGGGATATTGACGGCAATCACCAAGATGAATTGATAGTGGTTGCCTACAATCATACCGGCAGCGGCAAGGTAGAATTCCATGTCTGGAATCCCGGTCAGTGGTCCTGGCGATTGCATGCCGCGACTAATTTAGCGGCCATTGACCCGGCGGTCGGCAATGTTCAATTTGCTGATGTCGACGGCAACGGCGTGGACGAAGCAGTGCTCACGCTCCTGAAAAATACCGGCAGCGGCCGCATTGAATTCCATGTCTGGAATCCCGGCAATACCTCTTGGCGAGCCAACATCGCCTCCAACCAGCCGACCCCCTAAAGCCGTCTCAGGCGACTAGCATCAGGGGTGATTAGCTGTTATCATTAGATTTATATGCCGTCTCCAAAACAGACAAAATCATGCTTCATTCTAACCTACGGGCCGGTACCGACTCCCCAGTACCAAACTGTCGAAGGCGGCGGCATGCGCGTGTGGGGCCTGGCTAAAGGGCTGCTCGCAAACGGTGTCGACGTTACCGTTGGAGTTAATAACTCTTTCCCGCAAGAATATACCGAACACGAAGGCATCCGCTTAGTAAACTGGGGACTCGACGAGCAATTTGCCGCGCTGATTAACAGCTACGACACAGTAATTATGAGCTACTGCATGGGTGATCCCTCAGTCTTTGTGGTCGACCATATTAATCCGAATGTTCAACTAATCCTTGATGCCTATGTGCCTATTTACGTTGAAATTTCGGCTCGTGAATCGATAGACATCAATACCGAATATGAAGCCTACATGGGCGATATCGTGCGTTTCAATAAAGTATTGCGGCGCGGCGATTACTTTCTCTGCGCCAATGAGACGCAACGAATATTTTATACCGGCGTGCTGGCAAGCCTGGGTATTGTTAACCCTCGCTCCTACCGAGATCACCGCATATTGGTGGCGCCATTTGGTATTCACGATGAACCGCTACGAATTTCCGAGAATCCTTACACCGAACTTGGCATTAAAAAGAGCGACTTTGTGGTGCTATGGTTCGGCGGCTTATACCCCTGGTTCCGGGTTGAA
>CAYZSM010000129.1:0-2889 GCA_964481105.1 uncultured Candidatus Saccharibacteria bacterium
GAGAAGCAACCAATTTCTATCGAGGTAACAGCTCCTCATCTTCCCAATGAAGACGCTGCCTTTCATGACACGAGCCGGCAACTTATTCAAGAAATTCAGCCCCTGTTTGTGTCTATAGCCAATATGAGTTATCTGGGTAATGAGCGCCATAGGGCATTCGTTAGCGAAATGCAGGACTATGCAAACGATATTCCCCTAATGCCGCAAATTGCCTGGCGCGAGCGAACCGCACAGAGCATGGCGGAATTAATTGAAGTTTACAAAGCCGCACAGATCGGCCGGCTGCTAATAACTCCGCCTAACCGACCGCTGAAAGCCAGTCAATTGGCACCGGCGCCAGGCAGTAATCCCTATGGCGCCACTTCGTTAATTAGCCTGGCGCGTAGTCTTGCCCCCGAAGACGGATTTATTATTGGCACACGGGTTCATCCGGCCGGCCGTGATCCACTTACTGTCACTACTCCCCTCGAAGCCGATTTTGAGAGAATGGCTAGCGAGCTCAGTCAAGCTGATCTGGCCATTACCGATCCACAGGAAGGTTTTGCACCGTATGCTCGCTTTTTAACATTTGTAGCCAAACGCGGCATAGACAAGACCGTCATACCAAGCATAGAGGTGCCCGCTTATGCTGATTGGGATGGAATGAAGGCCATGACCACACTCGGTAGTCGTTTTCTGGAGCGGGGAAAGAGTTTACATGTGGTTACACGCAATAATCCGGAAACGACGCTTCACTTAGTCACAAATCTGGATATTCGTCGATAAAAGTACAAAATACGAACATATTTATTATGAGGCGTTGTTGTAGGCAATGTACCAATAGTAGCTTTTTGCTGCTTTGATTGAGGGCAGTGCAACAATCTAAGAACTTTATTTAGAATTATTAAGGCGCTGGAAATTGAGCTGACAAAAGCCGGCTAGGGCATGGCCATGAATGTCAAAGCAAGCTATAGACGTGATGTCGCACAATGTATATTTTGCGACCCCCTATCTATTTCAATAGATGATTATGGATACCCCTGTCGTAGGGGAGTACAAACCAGTATTGGCCCTGAATTCACTTTATCAAGCCACAGTAGACTGCTGCTGCCAGCTACTGTGCTGTTGTACTTCTACTCCTGGCTACTCCCACTATTCCGGCCTAGCGTCCCGCAGTGATTTACAACACTATTTGACTTTTCCACAGTTCTGCCGTGAAACTTTCACTTTTTTGACATTAGTGTGAAATGTTTTACTCCCCTGCCTTTTCGTCCTTTATTAAAAATATTTGACTTTTATTATATTGCATACGTTTATATGTTTTTTATAGAAAGATCTGACAGAAGAATACTGAACAAAAACCGAACTTGCGGGGCAGTAGAACAGGGGGACTACTGGTAATACGCCCGGCCTTCCACGCGGACATCGATATACTGAGTCGGACTAACAGTTTGAGATTGCAGCTTGGCTTGGGTAGCCAAGAAGGTGCCGACTTGTTGGCGTGCTCCCCCGCTCTCCAGATTGAATTTAACTACGTAGGGCTGCCCTACTAGCCGCACATCGAGTTCGCTGCTGGCGGTAGGCAGCACCATTGTCGATATAGTAAGGTGTTTGGCAGTCAATTGACTACTCAGTACCCGTATAAAAGCCATTGTATCACTGCTTAAAGCCTGGTGATTGGTTTGGACCACTAGGCCGCTTTGATCAGTTACTACTGGCAATTGCAGGCTAGCCAAAGACGGTACACCACTTGTGGGCAGTAGGGCTTTGCCATGGTCACTCACTACAAACGAGCCGCCTCGCGTTACTAATACCAGAGCCGGGCGGGCAATCTGTAAATAGACAATCGGTCGCTGGCCGAGCAGTGGCAGCGTGACGCTGACATCATCCAGTTCAGGAAAGCGAGCCAACATACCCTGATTTATCTGTGCAGTGTTAATAGTGAGCTTACTACGATTCCAGAAGGATGCTGCCAGCAGTTGATCGGCAGCCTGTTGATAGACGGATTTGGGTTGCAACAGCGACACATTTGTAGCGCTGGTCAGCGGTAATATCCGGGCATTTGGAGAAAGAGTGATGATATTAGCGACACTGAGTACTAAAGCAATCATCAGTAAGACTAAACCGAAGCGCCGCAGCATGAAATGTCGGAGTTTGAGGGGAGCAGCCCGCAGAGTTTCTCGCCGCGCTTCGCGGCCAACGTTTAAGTCGGTGGCCGATCGTCGAGCTCGATAAGCAAACCGCGGGGCGGCCTGTTCATCACCAGCAGCTTGGCGCAGCCGAGGACTATTAGAAAGTACTGGCGAGCGTTTGCGGCGCAGCTTCATGCGTCCAGCTGCTCCGTGATTAAGCGCGTCAGATCAGCTGTAGCGTCGGGACGCGCGAAGGCGGCCAACTGATGCTCCAGTTGATGGCGAGCTGCCGGATCACGCAGCAAATGAACGGCTTGTTTGGCCAGCCGGTTGGGATCCTGCAGCATTTCGGCTTCATTCACTACCACGGCGGCTCCCTGATCGGCTAAATACTCAGCATTGCGCATTTGGTGGCCGGCAGCCAGAAAGGGGCTGGGAACTATAATACAGGCCTTGCCTTGCCTGGAAAATTCCGCCAAATTGGTAGCCCCGGCCCGGGTGATGACAATGTCGGCTGCACCGCTATAGCGATAGACGTCCTCAATAAAGCCATGCACCGCTACTCTTTCCCGCTGCGTAACCGATAGTTGGTCGGTATAGCGTTTCTCCATTTTGGACTGATGAGCCCGTCCGACAGCATGGATTACCCGCAGCCGCGGAAAATCGGCTAACAGATGGGGCAAAATGTCAGCCACTGCCCATTCACCCGCTCCGACCCTAATCCGACACCGATAATAAATAGCACTTCGGCGTCGTGATCAATCTGTAGCTCGCGGCG
>CAYZSM010000130.1:0-2881 GCA_964481105.1 uncultured Candidatus Saccharibacteria bacterium
CATGATTGGAGAGTATTTTGAAGCCAATGAGGCCGATAAAGACTTTGTACGCGGGCTCTACCACACCTTCGTCGTCAAAGCCGCCAATTTCATGACGCGCTTTATTGATAGCGAAACCGGCCTGCCGCACGCCAGCTACGATCTGTGGGAAGAAAAATTCCTGACTAGCACCTATACCACCAGCACGGTTATTGGCGGCTTACAGGTAGCTGCCAAACTGGCCACGGCCTTTGAAGAGCCAGCCAACGCTACCAAATGGAGCAAAGCTGCCGCTGATATCCGCAGCAATATGGACAAACTGTACCATCCGGACGGCTATTTCCGCAAAGGCTTCCTGCTGCAAGAAAACGGCGAACTGCAATACGACGATACCATCGATATTTCCAGCCTATACGGCCCATATATGTACAGCGG
This sequence comes from uncultured Candidatus Saccharibacteria bacterium, assembly GCA_964481105.1. Classification (GTDB taxonomy): domain Bacteria; phylum Patescibacteriota; class Saccharimonadia; order Saccharimonadales; family UBA4665; genus CAYMUN01. The sequence goes on from CAYZSM010000130.1 coordinate 415, forward strand.
CATCATGCTGCACGACGAGCGGCTGGTAGCCACCGCCAAGCGAGTAGAGGATCATTTACTCAACACCTCTCCCAGCGGCGGCGTGCTGCGTTATGAGCACGACAATTACTTCTTAACCAAGCGGGAGTTCAAGGGTAATCCCTGGATTGTGGCGACCTTGTGGCTAGCTCAGTACTACGCCACAATCAAACAGTTTGAAAAAGCCAAGGTATTGCTAGACTGGTCGCTGGAGCACGAGCTAAAAAGCGGCGTGCTTAGTGAGCAATTTGATCCAGCAACCGGTGCGCCTTTAGGTGTAACGCCGTTAGTATGGAGCCACGCCGAACTAGTGAACACTCTGCTCGATCTCGCCACTGTTGATGAAGATGATTAACTAGCGCTTTGGTGCTTCGTTGCGGCCTAAGTTCTTTTTGGTTTCGGTGAAAACCACATGCCGGCGTAGCTTGGGGCTATACTTCTTTAAGGAGAGTTTGTCGGGCGTATTCATGGTGTTTTTCGTGGTGTAATAAATACGTTCACCACTCTCTTCAGAGATCATGCCGATAATCTTACGCTTGTCGCCTTTTTTTGCCATAGGATTCTATATTAACAGATGAGGATAGGATTGTAAAGTCAAACAAAAATACCGGTTGATCAAACCGGTATTTTGTTTTTCTTCTTGCAAGAAGGACAATTTTGTAAATGTGTTTCTTTTTGGGGATTCACACTTACCAGATTTCATGGTAAACCTGCGTTATCGCTTTGTCAACGCTTTTATGCTTACTTATCCACAGCTGCTAGACAGGAACTTGCGTGTGCTCAGTAATGGTGAGGTGGTTATAATTAGTATGACGGCCTCGCTTCATGAGGCTACGGTTGTAAATAGCCAACAAGCCGATTGCGCGATCAGGCAAAATCACAAAATCCATGCGTAATTTATCGCCTCCTTCCGAAGATGTAGGGGCCTCTTTGCCGGCCTCTTTAGGCTTCAACTCGAACACCGGTAATTTTTTTCCAGTCGTAGAATAATTTATACGTTGGCCTTCCAGCTGCCTAATACCAGGTGTTTGGCCATTAGGGCCACTGGCGAGTGCTAAGTTACGCAAGAAATCCAGGCCAGAAGCTACATCTGCCTCCCGTTTACCGTCACCATCATGTTTTTTGAGATAGTCACTTTTTACACGCTCAAAGGCCGGACTACCTTCTTCTTGTTGGCTTCCCTGCCCATTGATATATCGTAAGTCTCGCTGCTCCATGACCGCCTTTTCAGGAAGACTAGCCGTTTTAAGAGTATTCTTTCCGTTAGCAGTAGCACTTGCAACAGGCTGAAAACGATTGTCACCTGCGGCGCGAGCTTTAACTCTAGCTGCGACTTCGCCAGCTTTCGTAAGTCTCTTGTTAGCCGGCTTGTGGCCGGGTACCAGCATATCTAACTCATGTACATGTTGGCGAAATTTATTCAGATTGGTATGCGGCAAAATAATCGAATGATTTTTGAGGAAATCTCGGCGCAGTTCGGCAGCCCTCTCTAAGCGCTGTAAATATTCTGTTCGTCGCTCTATAACTACTTGGAAAGCATCAGGCGGCCACAGTGAAAAACCAGCTGTCGTTGCCATACCGGCAACAGCTTTCGATTCTTCCATATTGAAAGCCTCCATTAGTTTTGCGACAAATCTCTTTAATTCCATAGCACTTGGATGCTGGGCAAAAGCCTGCTCACGAGGCTCCGTTACTATTTCGGTTAACACTTCAGAGGCGATTCGTTCATTGTGTACAGAGTCCTTAAGTTGGTTTTGGCTGGCTTGATGAGGTTCCGGACGGCCATGATTGGCGGCATAACCTGTCCACAGCAGCGCCAGAAGCTCTTCTTGCTCGCCTCTCGTCCCTTTTACATGCACCTCGTGAGGATCGGCAGCCATGACTTGCGTAATAATAAATGATTTTGTGGGGTCTTCTGCTGCTTCACGTTCAAAGCCAGGAATAATATTATCGGCCAGTGATCGAAAATTCCGGGCTTCGGTTACAGTCTTCGGTATCGACTTAAAAACACCCTCAATAACTTGCGTGGTTTCCGGCCGCACATCTATCTCAGCACGCAAAGACTGCTGAACATATGCCTTAGCATCGTCAGGTGCCGCGTGAAGCACCAGAGCAACAGCTGTTTGAAATAAAGCTGAAGCTGTCTCTTGATATTGTTCACGCTTATCTTTAGACAGCATAACATCGGCTAAAGTACGGGGCACAGGAGCTAATCGTGGCCTATAATTTGCTGCTGTAAAAGCAATTGTATCTATTTGGGCTGATCCTAGAGCGGCAAAGCTTTCAAAAATTTCTAAACGAGAGGTTAGGGGCGGCGGTCCCGAAAATGATTCTCGTGGTGCGGTAGCCATAATAAACCTATTTTACCAACTTACTGTATAATTTACAACCTAGTATGGAGCCACCTGTCGGATTCGAACCGACGACCTTCACTTTACAAAAGTGTTGC
>CAYZSM010000131.1:0-2872 GCA_964481105.1 uncultured Candidatus Saccharibacteria bacterium
GTACAATAAAGATGCAAACATACGTGGGAGACCTGACGATTCACGACGTGCATCACCCGGCCAGGATCCAAAAGAAGCTCCTCAGTATTTTGCGCGCCGAAGGTATTAATACGACCAACGCCGGCCCGGCTGCTATGCAGCAGCAAAGTAAATCGCATGAAGAAACTGAAGAAGCTCAAGAAGCCTAACCTGCCAAAGAACCTGCCTCGCCCTTTGAAGCGGACTAGACGATCCGCCGAGGAGAAGGTTGATGACGCCCTGGCCGGAGTGCCGCGGATTACCAATGACACGGTTGCCGATCACCGTGAAGAAGTGCTGTCAAGCGCCCGGAAGTATATTTATCCGCTGCAGCATTCCAAATACCGGGTGGTGCGCATTTCGTTAGCCCTGTTGGCACTGGTGCTGGTAGTGTTTTTCGCCGTTTGCGCGCTGAATTTGTACCGCTTTCAGGCGACTTCCGGCTTTATGTATGACGTTACGCGCATTGTGCCGTTCCCGGTGGCCAAGACCGGTGATCACTGGGTAAGTTACGAAGCGTATCTGTTTGAACTGCGCCACAATATGCACTATTATCAGACCCAACAACAGGCCAATTTCAGCACGAAAGACGGCAAAGCCCAGTTGAAACGTTTGCGTCAGCAGGCCATGGGTCAGGTGATCCGCGATGCTTATGTCAAAGAATTAGCCGGCCAAAATCATGTCAGCGTCAGCAGCCAGACTGTCGATAATCAGGTGGCGCTGTTAAAGCGCCAAAACCGCCTTGGTAACAACGACCGGGTGTTTCGCGAGGTGCTCAATGAATTCTGGGGCTGGAACGTCGCCGATTTTCGCCGGGAACTTAAGCAGCAGCTGTTGCAGCAGGCCGTGGTGGCCAAACTCGACACTGCCACCGGTGAGCGGGCACAAATCGCCCTCACGCAGCTCCTAAACGGCGCCGATTTTGCTAAGTTGGCCGCTCAATTATCCGACGACCCAGCGACCAAACTAAACGGCGGCCAGTATCCGAATCCCATCACTCTCAGCGACCGCGACGTGCCGCCGGCACTGACAGCCGAGCTCTTCAAACTGGCGCCCGGCCAGACTTCGGCCATCATCAACACCGGCTATACCCTGGAAATTATTAAAGTCATCGATGGCGGCAGCGTCAGTCGCCATGCCGCCCACCTTCAGTTCACCCTCAAAGACATCAGTACCTACACCAAACCGGAACAAGCCAAACATCCACCGCGCGAATTCATTAAAATTTAAGCTGGGCGGCAGCTACAGAGTTGCTTGCGTTGCCGGCTGCCGTTTGCGCCCGGCTAAGATTCTGAGAGCCGAATAATATGCCGGCTTGGGACTGATTACACTATAGCGCAAGGTGGGCTGACCGGCTTTTTGCCAGGAGGTGTCATCACTGACGTTCCAGTAGTTTACTCCCAGACAGGCTGGTTGCTTGGCACAAGCCTGCGCAACGAGGTCTAGGGCCAACTTTTGCTTGTGAAAATCTTGCGGCGTTGGATTGGGCGGCAACGACATATCTACTTCGGTCATTGCTTCTTTAACACCGAGTTGGGCGAACTGTGCCAGAGTTTGGTCAAGTTCGCCGGCCTGCAAACGAGGTAGATCGCTTAAGGCAAAGTGACCCTGAAAGCCAACGGCATCCACCGGAACCTGCCGCGCCCGGAGGTCTTTTATTAAATTCCAGAACACTTCCTGGCGCGGCCCGCGAAATTCGGCGCCGATTTCATTAACAAATAAAGTAGCATTCGGAAACGCCTGCTTGGCCGCCTGAAAAGCCTGGTCAATGTAGCCACCGCCTACGCCGGCTGCTTGGGGCAGGCAATTTTGCCAGGCATTCTTCTCCAAAATGATCTGGCCGTTCGTCGGACCTGTCAGATCGTCCGCTACCGGCTCATTCACTACATCCACCTGGCTGAACCGGTTCGGGTAACGCTCGCTGATCTTTTTAGGATATTGCTGAATGGTTTTACTGAGCAAGCCGGGCATCATCGTCCGCAGTCGATACCAATTTTTTTGTTTTTGAGTAAAATGAATGCCTGGCGGCAAAATGGCGGGGATTCTTTGGCAAAGCGTCCCGGCATCTTGCACCCAGCGCGGACTTTGGCCGCCAAAGACCAGGGCGTGCAGCCGCACGGCCTGATTGTTGGCCTGGGCGGTCGCCATAATACTGTCCAGCCCCTGGAAATGATAGTCCAGCCGCGGGCCGCTAGGATCCAACAGCCTGACAGGATTCGATCGCTCATCGGCTGAAAGATCAGGGATTACAACGTCCATCTTGGCTTCGTTTTCCGGAATCACAACCTGAAAAGGCCGGATTACTTGCTGATATTCGGGCATGTTTACATAGGCGGACGATATCGCGACGCCGGCAGTTTTGAGCGGTTTTGGAGCGGCTTTAGGTTTGGCGACAGCTGATTCCGACGCCCGGAATGTTCCCGCAGTTGCTACTGCGTGGGCCGGTGCGACACGAGTTTGGGCGCCAGTCTGTTCAGGTGGATTTGTTTGCACTGCGGCTACTGGTTCAGGAGTTATCGGGTCAGATTCCATACCACAACTGGCCAGGAAAGCAGTAGCTGCCAAAAGCGCCGCGGACCGCAACACTGGCGAAGGAGGAAGCTTAAGTTTATTAAAATTTATTCTATCCAAAATTACAAATCCAGTATATTTATATACACTTATACTGCAATTTATTAAATATATCAAGTCCCGGCTTGCCAGCCATTGCTTTTTACCAGAGGAATTGCTATGATTACCCCTGTCATTGGTATATGTATGACGCTTCGCTCGCGTCTACAAAATATGCCACCGGCATATTTTGGGCTCGTAGTGAAGAGGCCTATCACGCCTCCCTGTCACGGAGGAGATCGCC
>CAYZSM010000132.1:0-2812 GCA_964481105.1 uncultured Candidatus Saccharibacteria bacterium
GAAGCCGGCAATCGTCAGTACCACGGCAATGTGGCGTAAGCCGGATCGCTTACGCGACGAAGCAAACACGATACCGAGGGCGCTGAGCAGAGCTAGGGCACCAAAGATCAGGGGTAGCTTGGTAGCTAATTGGTAGGCTTTGGGCAGATGGGCAAGTTTTTGATAATACGGCTGTTGACCAGGTTGCTTAGAGCCAGAGTTAAGTGTGCTGGCGGTAATCACCGGATCGCTCAAGAAATCACCGCTGCTACTCAGTTTTTGAGTCACGGCAGCCCCAGCTGCTTCTGGCGTGACATTGGGCAAGCGGCAAGTCGCCGAAAGCGGATCCACCGGCTGGATTTGCAATGCGGTTATTTGGGCGGCTGTGCAAACCGGCAGGCTGGCGGTGTACACCCGAACATATTGTCCGACCTGTTCGGCGAAGCTCTTCTTGGCTTCGCTCAGATCAATTTTGAATTCTGGCGTGGCGGTTTTGCCTTGCAGCCACGCGTAATTGCTATCCAGGAACGTATTAACACTTTGCTGCAACAACTGGGGTGAAAATGCTGATTTTGCAGCTTTTTGAACGGCTGCGTCATTCAGCGAAACCGAATCGGAGGAGCTATTGGCATCATTGCCTTCCGACTTTTGGCTTTGATCAATAACGCTGGCGACAAAATGGTCGTACAGCCGGCTTTGGTTGAGCCAGCTTTCCAACTTATCAGAATGTGTCAGGTTCGCATTAACACTGGCCGACATGGCGCCGCCCAGTAGAGTGATGAGCAATAGGCAAGACAGAAAAAAAACAAAACCCTTGCGCAGCCACATCATGTCCCTCATTGTAGTCCAAACCGGCATCTTTTGATACACAATTCAGGCGGGCTGCCACCGCCGGAGAATTCGCCGCAACAACCAGGCATACAAGGCCACCAGCAGCCAGCAAATAAGCAGTAGCCAAAGCCAAAACCGCCAGTGAATAACTCGCAGCCAGGGCGGCAGTGCATGAATGGCTACAACTTTCGTCGCTTTATTCGAATTAGGTATTTTGACTGCCCTGCTGGTGCCGATTTGGGGTTTCGTAACGCCTAATCCTAATACCCGGCCGCCCCGCGGCTGTTCAGTCGAAATAGAGGTATTTGGTATAGATAGACTGGACGTTAGTGTTATGTTCGGGTTTGAATTCGTCGGGCTGGATCCGGCACCGGCGCTGCCAAAAATGCCGTTTATACTGCCACCAGTGGGCGTTGCCGGCGTCGGCAACGCACCAATCAGATTATCGCAGGTATCGTCCACGCCGTCCCGATCGGTATCTTGACCGCTGTTAACGGCTCCCGGGCAAGTATCCAGCGTGTCAGGTATGCCGTCATCGTCACTATCGGCGGGAGTGGCGGCTACAAAGATTATTTGCGTAATGGTAATCGGTTCGTCAGCCTGGTTTTCGCCGAGTATATCAAGATGATGCCCACCGGAACTAGTGGTCGGCGGAACCAGCACCGTGCCGTCCAGATTCCCTTCCCCGTCGCTTGTTATGGTTCCCAGTACCGATCCGCCGGGTCCGTCGAGGTGCGCGACATAGGTGCTTGCCGGCTTCAGGCCGGCACTTATTCCCGTCACGTGCACCGCCAGACTGGCACCTCGGCTGGATACTGCAGGAGCGATGCCGCTAGCTACTACTTGATTACGAATCGTTCGATTTATTTTGGGGGCTTGGAGCAGTGCTGGGTTGGGAGCAACCACTGGGGCAGCCGGCTCGGTCGTCAAGTTATGTGTTTGACGCAAAATGGCTTGCTCTATCAGGGCTTGGCCAAGAGCGTTTGGATGGTAGCTTTCCTTGCCAAATACCTTTGTGCCGAGCGGACCGGCATCTTTTCCGGCCGTCAGCCCGTTGACAGCTACGTTGTAGCTGGCCGTCTCGCACAGCTTATGTCCGATCAGAGCGTCGCTGATATCTACATAGGTCACGCCGGCAATGGTCGCCGCCTGAGCGATAGCTGTATCCAGATAAGCGATCAATCCAGTGGCAAATACCAGCTCATCATGCTCTAAGTGAACATTGAGTGCACAGCTGCCCTTTTCGTCAAACAACTGAGGGTAGCCTATGGCATACAGCCGGCTGTCCGGTGATTCTTGCCGCAATTGCCGAAACAAAGCTGTCCAGCGTGGAACGGTTCGGTCGATAGACTGCAGGATCTCGGCCCGATCCTCATACGTAGTAAAGCAGCTATTATCACTGGGATGCCGGCTGACATGCGGCAGTACACAGGTCTTGAGCAGTTCTCCAAAACCAACGTCGTTACCGCCGATTGAAACTGTCACAATGCGCGGCTGCCAGCGCTTCACGAAGCGCTGTTGGGCGATGTAGCCGGGTATGAAATTGGTCTCGACTGATTCAAGCAGTAACGGCTGCTGTTCACGTAAATCATGCAAGCTTGAAACACCTGTGACCTGACCGTGATATTGATCACTGGCGCTGCCGACATCATTGATTGTCGCGCCTGAGCAGGCTACCGAATGACCGCCAGCCGCACTAAAGAGTTGATCGGTCAGTAGCAACGGATATGACCGTCTCGACAGATGACAATGATTGATATCACTGTCGGTATCACCGGTGTAATCGAATGCCCCCTCCCCGGAGGTGTAAGAATCCCCTAGCCCGACATAATCGGTGAGCGAGGTAATGGCGGCAGTCGCCGCCAGCTCATAAATGCCAGTTGCCGTTGGCGCGGCAGTGATTGCTTCAAAACTCAACAGTCCTTCATCGATAAACCGGAGATGTCGGACGGATTGCAAACCGCTGATTTGTTGCCTGGCAAACGTGTAATAGTCATAGGCC
>CAYZSM010000133.1:0-2799 GCA_964481105.1 uncultured Candidatus Saccharibacteria bacterium
ACGAAGGATAGCAGTGCGTGTTTTAGGGCGGTCAGGCGGATCTCTTTGGTTTGAAGATCGGTGTCGGAAACTTGGAAGGTCATGCCGAGCGTAAAGGCCAGGTAGGCAAAATCGGTGTAACATGGCGGTTCAGTTTCATTAAAATCAATGCCTCCCTCTGGGTGGCCGTAGTAAAGGCGGGCATATTTTAAGACATAGGTGGTGTGAACGACGCTCCAAGATACAATCACGCTGCAAAGACCAAGCAAGATATCGAAAACTTTGGCGCTGCCTTCGGCGTTTCCGGCCTGGATTATTAAAAAACCAACCGCCACTAGGCTGGCAACACTGGCACTAATAAGCAGTACGTCGGCAGCCGTGCGGCCAGGATTTTCGCGGGTGGCATGAGCGGCGGTGGCGCTGGCGTTCATAGGCCAAACACTTATACCAACCCAGGCTACATAGATCAAGGCAGCCACATCCCAGCCGCCCAACGGCGCAAATTTTACTGATCCCCAGAGTGAAATGGCAGCCGCGACAACCAAGCCGATTACCGCACAAACCAATAATCTGGTGCGGGCTGTTGATGATTGGCCGGAGCTTTTGATACGCATAGTGATAATTCCTCTGAAGTATACAACAAGTAAGGGGTCGGGACGGTATAATGCTTATGATATGAATGGCGGGCACAAACAGCTGCATTATTACCGATTGAGCGCCGATGAGGTGCTGAAGCAGCTGGATTCCAGCGAATCGGGCTTAAGTTCCAAGGAGGCGCGGCGGCGGTTAGGGCAATCCGAAAACGGCAATGTGCTGCAGCGCGTCAAGCATGAGTCAGCGCTTACGACGTTTTTAAGACAGTTTAAAAATTTGCTGGTGATCATGCTGCTGGCCAGCGCCGGTCTGTCCATTTATTTAAAAGATGCCAAAACGGCGACAATTTTAATTATTATTGCCCTGCTGAATGCGGCGGTTGGCTTTACTCAGGAACATAAAGCCGAAACGCTGATGAAAAGCCTGGAAAATTTACTGGTGCCGCAAGCCAAGGTGCTGCGTGACGGCCGTTTGGAGGCAATTGATTCGACCGAGCTAGTGCCGGGGGATGTCATATACATAGAGGGCGGCGACAGTGTGCCGGCCGACGCCCGCATTATTGAAGAGGCTGAGCTAGCCACCAACGACTTTGCGTTGACCGGCGAAAGCAATCCTAGCCGCAAATTTGTGCACGCTATTGCCGCCGACGTGACGCTTGGTTCGCGGCACAATTTATTATTCATGGGCACCACAGTGGCGACCGGCAGCGGCCATGCTGTGGTAATCGGCATTGGCATGCAAAGCGAGCTGGGCCGGATTGCCAGCCTCAGCCAGGCCACGCATAGCGAACCGTCGCCGCTGCAAAAAGAAATGAACCACTTATCGAAGCGTGTTGCCCAGGGCACTTTGGTTCTTGGTGCCCTGTTAACGGTCATTGCCCTAAAAAGTAACCTGCCCTTGCAGTCGGCGATTTTGTTCGGTATTGGTATTGGCGCAGCGATGATTCCTACCTGTCTGGTTGCCGAAGTAAACATCACGCTGGCTCAATCCGCCAGTCGGTTGGCCAAGGCGCGGGCACTCGTCAAAAAACTGTCGGCCGTGGAAACGTTGGGCGCCACGAATTTTATCCTTACCGACAAAACCGGCACGCTCACCAAAAACGAAATGAGCGTTGAGCAGCTGCTGATTGGCCGGCAGCGCTACGCCGTCAGCGGTAGCGGCTATGAGGCCACGGGCAACATCACGACCGAGCATGGCAAGCCGCTGTCTGCAAAAGTCCTGAAGGAATTGGAGCTATTTTTTATGACCGCGGCACTGGCCAGCAATGCTTCGGTTAATCCGCCCGACGCCGAGCACGCCGATTGGTATGTGGTTGGTGATCCGACCGAGGGCGCGCTGATAACCTTAGTTCGCAAAGCCGGTTTCAATCTGGAGGCCTGGAACGAAACTATCCCGGAAACCAAGGAATTCCAGTTTGATTCGGCCCGAAAATTACTCAGCTCAGTGCGGGTGCGCAGCGATCAAACCGTAGTGTTCGTGAAAGGCGCACCAGAAAACCTGTTGGAACGCAGTACCGAAATCTGGGATCACGGCCACGTCCGTAAACTAACTGCCGCTGATCGTAAGTTTTTTCAGGACTTTTACGAAAAGCAGGCTCATGCCGCCAAACGCAATCTGGGATTTGGTTACCGCGTGCTCCCCAAAAAAGCTATCCATAAAAAATTCATGATGGATGAAGTGGAGCAGGATTTCATATTTTTGGGGATGGTCAGCATGATGGATCCGCTGCGCGAAGCGGTGCCAGCAGCCATGAAAGCCGCTCGCTCAGCGCACATTAAAGTGTCGATTATCACCGGTGACCATCCAACAACCGCCAAAGCCATCGCTCGCCAGGCGGGACTAGCCGATGACATTACTATTGTGCTCGGCGAGGAATTGCCGGGTCTGGCTGACGCCCAGATTTTGCAGTTGGTCCAAAAAGGCGGCGCCGTTTTTTCGCGGGTCTCGCCGGAGGATAAATTGCGGATTGTGGATTTAGTCAAACAAAGCGGCAGCGTGGTAGCCGTCACCGGTGATGGAATTAATGACGCCCCGGCGCTGAAGCGGGCCGACATTGGCGTAGCGATGGGCCGCACCGGCACCGACGTGGCTAAAGATGCCGCCGACATTGTGCTGCTCGATGACAGCTTCAGCACGCTCGTTGAAGCGATTGAGCAAGGCCGCCTGACCTTCCGCAATATCAAAAAAGCCGCCCGCTGCGTGATGACCGCCAACGCCGGCGAACTC
>CAYZSM010000134.1:0-2781 GCA_964481105.1 uncultured Candidatus Saccharibacteria bacterium
CGGTCAGTTTAAGTTGCCTATACAATCTGCGAGCTTACTTTGTAGCTTGGCCGCATGCCAGCACTACTCGCTCGACCTTTGTTAAGCATCCTTAGCCCTGATATACTAGGGCTATACAGGAGGCAAGATGAGCAGATTTGACCAGGCTAAGATGCTAATGCGCGTTAAAAAGATCCAAGGCGAGCTGCAAAAGATGATTATCACCGTAGAGAAAGGTGATGGCGCCGTACGTGTAGAAATCACTGGTGAGCAAAAACTCAAAAAAGTTCACATTGATCCAGAGTATGTCGATGTTGATGACATTGGTCAGCTGGAACGCTGGATTGAGGATGCTGTCAAAGAAGCCATCAGTGAAAGCCAACGAGTCGCTGCTGAAAAAATGCAGCCGATGATGGGCGCCCTGGGCAATTTAGGATTGTAATAGCCGCTCGTGAGCCAAATTTTGCCGCCGGCGCTCCAGGATTTAGTTGAGGCCTTTGGCCGTTTGCCTGGCGTAGGTCCGCGTACCGCCGAACGCTATGCATATTACCTGGTTCGCCACGGGCAAGACATCCCGCAGCAGCTCGCCAGTGCCCTTCAGAATTTATCGAGCGGAGTCGGTTACTGCCAAAAGACCTTTGCATTGGTGCCGGCCGGCCAAACGGTATCTGATCTATATAGTGACCCCAAGCGAGATAAAACCATTGTAGCCGTCGTGGCCGAGCCGTTTGATCTGGTGGCACTGGAAAAAACCGGCCATTTTCACGGAACATATCATGTGCTCGGCGGCCTGGTTTCGCCAATTGACGGTGTCGATCCCGAACAACTCCATATTCAAGAGCTCGTTCAGCGCATCGACGAGGACAAAGTGAAAGAAGTTATTTTAGCCACCAACGCCAGTGTGGAAGGTGAGTCCACGGCCCTCTACATCCAGCAACAAATTGGCAACCGAAAAGTCAAAATCAGCCGCCTAGCCCGCGGTTTATCTGTCGGAGTGGATCTGGAATACGCCGATCAGATCACGCTCTCTCGAGCTTTGGAGAATCGCCAAACCGTCAGCTAACTTATTAAGAGTTATAACTATCCGTTGAAACTAATAAAGTCTGATTGTGACCACGGAGTGCCTAAGGTGACCAAGTATAATCGTGCAGCTGTAACAAATAGATGTGAACGTGACAGATTGTCGTCCTAGACCACTCTTTTTTAGTGGTGCGTAAGTAGTGCTGTGGCACCACTAAAAAAGAGTGCTCCACGACAAGCTCGCAAGAAAGAAGAGTTGCGATAATTCATGTGTAAGAACCCAAGTTTGGCTTTATACCGCTAAAAACATACAATTAATGGATATGTATACTGAGGCTGAACAGATCCGGCAATTAATTGCAGCGGCCGACAAGATTGTCATTGTTCAGGCTGACAATCCCGATGCCGACTCTTTAGGTAGTGCTTTAGCCCTGGAACATATTATTGGCGACATGGGCAAGGAACCTTACCTGTACTGCGGCGTGGATATTCCAACTTATTTGCGTTATTTAGACGGCTGGGATCGGGTTAGTAAAGACTTACCGGCAAAATTTGATGCCAGTATTATTGTCGATGCTTCGACGATGAGTTTGTTGGAACAATTAGTTGTTACCAATCAAAAGGCGGCCTTAGCAACAAAGCCCTGTGTAGTGCTCGATCATCATGAATCTGTCGACAATTTAGTGCCATTTGCTAGCGTCATTTTGAATGATCATGCGCATGTTTCTTCAGCCGGGGAATTAATTTACACCCTGGCTCGGCAACTAGAATGGCCGCTGTCGGTGGAAGCGCAGTCCTGCATCACTACAGCAGTTTTGGGAGATACCCAAGGCCTTAGCAATCAGTTGGCTCGGCCGGCAACCTATCGGATTATGGCCGATATGATTGAAGCCGGCGTTGATCGGCCGGCGATTGAAGAATTACGGCGCCAAGCCGGGAAAATGCACCCCGAAATCTTTAAATACAAAGCCAGGTTAATTGCTCATACTGAATTTTCTGAGGATGGCGCGCTCGCCCTTGTTATGGTGCCGCAAGTGGAAATCAATCAGTACAGTCCACTGTACAATCCCGGACCGCTGATTCAAGGCGACATGCTGCAAACTGAAGGCGTCCAAGTAGCCATTGTATTTAAGCGCTACGATGATGGCAAAATTACTGCCGCAATTCGCTGCAACCCCACAGCCGGGATTGCCGCTGAGCTTGCTAAGCACTTTGGCGGCGGCGGTCATGCCTATGCCAGTGGTTTCAAAGTGACCGATGGTCGCAGTTATGAAACAATTAAAACCGAGGCTCTCAAAGTAGCCGATGAACTGTTAGTCGCCCGGAAAGCTTCATGAAACTGCACAACACACTTACCAAACAGGTACAGTCCGTGAAACCAATTGAGCCGCCCCTGCTGGGCATTTATAGCTGCGGCCCGACACTGTATGATCACAGTCACATCGGCAATCTCAGCTCCTTTATTTTTGCGGACACTCTACGGCGTGCGTTGCAAGCGAGCGGGTTCACCACGCAGCATGTCATGAACTTTACCGATGTCGATGACAAAACAATTCGTCGCAGCCAGGAGCAATTCAGCGAGCTTGAACCGCTGGCCGCGCTTAGCACCCTAACCGACGAATATGCCCAGCTTTTCATAGAGGACATGGTAGCTATCGGCAACGACGTATCAGCCCTGGCTTTTATTAAGGCGACTGATAGCATTGAACCGATGCAACAACTTATCCAAGAACTATATGAGAGTGGATTTGCTTATATTACTGATGACGGCGTTTATTTTTC
>CAYZSM010000135.1:0-2743 GCA_964481105.1 uncultured Candidatus Saccharibacteria bacterium
AACTCAGCACCGTACTGCTCGGCCTAGGCGGCCTGGCCCTGTTCCATATTCAGCCGGCTATTTTGCCGCTACAAATTTTAGCTATCGATATTGTCGCCCAGGTGCTGCCAATTACGGCGCTCGGCTGGGACAAAGCCCAGCACAATTTAATGCGCGAAAAACCGCGCGATCTCCATGATCACATCATCAACGGCCCAGCACTCGGCGGCTTCGCCGGTTTCGGTCTGCTGGCCGCCCTGCTGGCTTACGGCAATTATCTATTCTTTTTCAGCCGCCATCACCTGAGCGCTCAATATATTGATCCCAGCCTGCCGCTGTACCATCAGGCCACCACCCTCACCTATCTCACGCTGGCCTTCTGTCTATCCGTATACCTGCTTTTTGAACGGGCCGACAGCCATGACAAATTTTTCACCAACTATTTATGGAGCAACAAAAAGTTGCTGCTGGCCTTCGCCCTGTCGCTACTACTAATCTGCAACCTCATTTACAATCCCGCCGTCGAACCCTACTTCCACGCCGGCCCCCTCGGCCCAGTCGACTGGCTGACAGCCCTAGCCTGCGCCGGCATGTACATGGCCTTCCGCCTGGCTCAACGCCACACCCGCAAGCATTCGCGCCACGCCGTTCTCAAACTCCACCGCGAACTTACGGCCTAACGCGGTTGCTGCTGTCAGCCCTGCTACAATAGGTGCATGGATAATAAAGTCATTGTGTTTGTGGGCATGCCGGGTGCTGGCAAAAGTGCCTGCATGGAATATTTGAAAGCCAAGGGTTTGCCGTCGGCGTACTTCGGTGGAATTACTATTGAAGAGGTTAAACGGCGCGGCATGGAGGTCAATGAGGCCAGCGAGAAATTTGTCCGCGAAGACATTCGGGCTAAAGAAGGTAAAGGCGCTTACGCGGTGCGGATTATGCAACAAGTCGAGCAATTTTTTGATCAAGGTCACAAATATGTGGTTGTCGACGGCCTGTACAGTTGGACCGAGTATAAGATTTTTAAGGAAAGTTTTGGGGATCGAGCGATAATTGTGGCTATTGTGGCGCCGCGCGGCCTGCGGCATAAGCGGCTGGCTTCCCGCGGTGAGCGACCGCTAACCGAAAAAGAGGCCAGCGCCCGCGATTACGCCGAAATTGAAAACCTCGAAAAAGGCGGCCCAATCGCCAACGCCGACTACTACCTCGCCAACGAAGCTTCAGTCAAAGACCTGCAAGCCGACCTGCAAAAGCTGCTGCCGCAGGCCGGGATTAACCTCTAGGCCCGCCTCTAGACTCGGCGCCTTTTGGCGGTATCGGGCTCATGCGCATCAGGGTCACTGGCTGTTGCTCGCAATGCTTCAAAACTTCCTAGCTTTGTTAAGGCTTGCTTCTCGATTTGGCGGACGCGTTCACGGGTCCGATCTATCATTTCGCCAACTTGATCAAGGGTGTGACTTTCTCCACCGTCCAGACCGTAACGCAGTGTTAAGACCTCTCGTTCACGTTCCGTTAAACTGCTAAGGCTTTCCTTTAAAGCATCATTAACCATGGCTTTATGGGTGGCTTCTTCGGCTTCATATTCGCTCTCGGGGTCGCTGATTAAATCACCAAATTCGGAATCACCCTCCTCGCTAATAGGCGCATTCAACGAAGTTACTACGCGACTTATATTATTGAATTTATCGATTTCCTCGACAGGTATATCCAAATGACTAGCAATTTCGGTATTTGTTGGCTTCCGGCCAAGTTCTTGAACCAAGTTTCGTTCGCTCCGATCTATTTTATTAATTTTATCGACCTGGTGAACTGGGATGCGAATGGTTCGACCCTTATCAGCGATGGCTCGGGTAACGGCTTGGCGAATCCACCAGGTAGCGTAGGTAGAGAATTTATAGCCACGCCGATGATCGAATTTTTCGGTCGCCCGCATGAGGCCAATACTCCCCTCTTGGATTAAGTCCAAGAACGGCAAGCCGCGGTTCTTATACCCCTTTGCAATACTGACTACCAACCTCAGATTTGCCTCGTTCATGTGCTGCTTGGCCGCAAAATCGCCTCGTTCAATTCTTTTAGCCAAATCGATTTCGTCTTTGGCTGTCAATAACGGTACTCGACCGATGGCCCGTAGGTATACGGTCAGCGCGTTCGTGTCGCCGTCTTCTTTTCCAGGCGTCAGGTCTATCTCTGGAGATTGGGAATCTACGAGTTCGTCATCATCAGTTTCAACAGCGTCGGTTGGCGCTACAAAGCCCATCAGTACATCAAGTTCTTCTACACGGCCCCCATTAACTGCCTCTCTTGGTGCTTCCAGGTCACTAGTTGGCAATTCAGTGGCCAGTACGACCGTTTCAATTCGGGGCACAAACTCTCTCATAAACAATAGTATACAAACAAATTATCGCTAAAGCATGAGCAGAACTACTTAGTACGCTTCGGCTTTTTTGAATTCGGCGGCCAGGGCTGCCGGTGTTACTGACTGCTGCCACGAGGCAGCGCATTCCGGCTGGCTAACGGCTTCGTACACCTGGAGTATTCGGCCGTCGGCCAGCGTCACACTAAATGGTTTTTCGTGCGGGCTGTAAGGATTGGGCTTGGCTTCCAGCTTTAAGCGGACAAAGTCGGCGCAGTTAACGCGGGTGCCGGCAGGATTTAAGCTCGCATAGCTGGTAGACAGCACGTCAGCTTCCAGTGGGTCGTTTGCGGTACTCGACTTATCGGTCATTCCGCCGCGCAGTGTATAAGGGATCAGATCGGAAGGGCGTCG
>CAYZSM010000136.1:0-2714 GCA_964481105.1 uncultured Candidatus Saccharibacteria bacterium
CTCATGCCGTAGAGAATGCCGAAATTGATCACTTTGGCGGCCCGGCGCATCTGTTTGGTGACATCTTCGGGCTCACGCTCGTAGACCATCGCCGCGGTGGCAGTGTGGATGTCGGCGCCGCGGTTAAACATATCGATCAGCTCTTTATCGTCGGCCAGGACGGCCGCCAACCGCAGCTCAAATTGCGAGTAGTCGGCGCTGACCAGTTTTTTGCCGGGAGCGGCCACAAAGGCCGTGCGAATCCGTTTGCCAAGTTCGGTGCGCACCGGAATATTCTGGAGGTTCGGATCGTTGGAACTAAGCCGGCCGGTTTGGGCGACGGTTAAGGCATAGGTAGTATGCAGCCGCGAATGCTCGTCGACCATCTGCGGCAGGGTGTCGATATAGGTGTTTTTAAGTTTGGCCACCTCGCGGTACTGAGTGATAAGATCAATAATCGGATGCGTACCGCGCAGTTTATCGAGCTCACTGGCCGCCGTGCTGTAGCCGGTCTTGCCTTTTTTAATCCCGGCGGTCGGCAATTTAATTTTTTCAAATAAAATATCGGCCAGCTGACTCGGTGAGCCAATATTGAATTCCTGGTCGGCGTGACCATAAATTTGTTGCTCATAGTCGGAAATCAAGTCGTCGACTTCTTCGGAAAACTTCTTTAAATACTTCACATCAAGCTGGATACCGGTATATTCCATGCCAGCCAGCACTGGAATAACCGGCCACTCAATATCGGCGGCCAGCCCGGCAACTTTGGGAAGCTTTTTGAGTTCAGCCCGCTGCTGATCGTAGAGCGCTTTAATGACGGCGATAATTTCCGGCGCCCTGGTGATGACTTCTTCAGTATCAAGATCCTCAAAGGGCGAACCGTCATACCCCAGATCGGCCTGCGCCAGTTCAGTCAGGGTTTGCTCGCGCCGCAAGCTGTTCAGCAAAAAGGCGCCGACCAGCACATCGTGGCCAACTGGCGGCACGGCGCCAGCCTGCAGTTCAAGCAAGACCTTCAAGCTATACTTGGTGTCGTAGCCAACCAGGGAGCCAGCATTGGACGGCAGCCCTAAGAAGTTTTTGACGCCAATTTTAGTCAAATCCAAGGTATAGGTTGTTTGCCCGTCAACGCTCAGAATAATCACCTGAGGATCGCGGCCGTGCTTGCCCGCCGAACGGGAATGAATAAACAACTGCTCGGCATCCGGCAACTGCAAATCGTCTAATTTTTGCTTGCTGTCAATCAGGATATTCTTGCCGGCCTTAAGTGAGCTGGAGCCGTTGGCGGCGTGATGAGCCTCAATTTTCACCTGCATCACCTCAGGCAATTGACGAGCCAGCGACCGAAATTCCAGCTTTTGCAATAACTCCAGCACCTCAGCTGGCTGGCAATTACTGCCGTCTAGGGCCTTGAGGTCAAGTTTTAGGGGTGCATCGGTCCAAATCCGGGCTAGTTCCTTGCTCAAATAAGCCAAATCTTTGCCGGCTTCCAGTTTTTTGCGGGTGGAATCCTTCACTAAGGCCAGGTTTTCATAGACGTTATCAAGCGTTTCATAAGTTTTTAATAATTCCAGGCCGCCCTTTTCGCCAATCCCCGGCACGCCCGGAATATTGTCCGAAGAATCGCCTTTGAGCGATTTCAAATCCAGGAATTGGTCAACCCGAATACCGTATTTCGCCTCAAAGCTTTTTGGTGAATACAATTCTATATTGGACAGCCCGGTTTTGAGCGCATAGACGTGAACATGGCTGTTAACCAGCTGCAGCATATCCAAATCCGAAGTAATTAGCATGGTTTCAATGTCTTGCGCGGCAGCCTGCACAGCCAGGGTGCCCATAATGTCGTCGGCCTCGTAATCATCCAGCTCATAGAGCGGCCAACCGAACGCCTCTAACAGTTCTTGCAAAATCGGCACTTGGACTTTGAAATCTTCGGGCGCCGGTTTGCGGCCGGCTTTATATTCCGGATAGAGTTCTAGGCGGCGACGAATGTTGGTTTTTGGCTTATCCCAGGCCACAGCCACGTAATCCGGCTTCAGTCGCCGGATGACCTCCAGCGCCATCGTCGCAAAGCCAAACACTCCGCCGGTCGGCGTTCCCTCTTTGGTGCTAAGGTTCGGCATGGCGTAGTAACCGCGGTAAAAGACGCTCTTGCCGTCAATAACCGCCAGCTTTTTACGTTTCATCTCTTTCGGGCCGACCTCTGTACTCATAATTCCCAGTATAAGTTACAAGGCTCGTTTTAACTATAGGCTTGAACTTCGGTGACTATTACACTAAGCGGCACATCGTGCGCTTCAGCCGGCAGCTGCTCAAGTTTGCCGATTTCGAAGCACACGCCGATTTTTTTGGCCTGGGGCTGAGTGGCTAAAAGGCGATCGTAGAAGCCGCCGCCGTAGCCAATGCGCTGGAGCAAGGTGGGGTCAAAACCGAGCATCGGCACAATGATCACGTCAAAATGAAGTGGCGTGGCGTGTTCGGCATCTCCGTACGAGAACGTTTTCCAGGCACCGTCGAGCTCGCGGGAGGTAAAAAGTTTGAGTCCGGGATGGGTTGTTTTGAGGTAGGTAACAAATGGTTCGATGTCGACTTCCCCAAGGCGGTCAATTGGTTCAAAAAAGTGCACAGTCTGGACTGACGACCAGTCGGTTGAACTTTGCAGACGCTGATTGATCGCCTTGCTTTTGGTGGCTCGATCCTGTGGTGAAAGCGCCTGACGAGCCTGCTGGAGCTGG
>CAYZSM010000137.1:0-2695 GCA_964481105.1 uncultured Candidatus Saccharibacteria bacterium
CCAGGGGTAACATTGCTAACGGTGCCTACGTTACCACCGGATGATACCACAAACCGGGAAGTAAAGTTGGCGGCCGTGTCAAAACTATAGAAATTAAAACTGTCATCTTGAATTTGGAATGACGATCCCACACGACCTAAGCCAGAATCAACCCACGCGCTGCCATTAAAGATTTTATTAACCGCCAAAAAGCCAAAGCTACTGGTGCCGCTATCGAGCGCTTGGAAGCCTGCGACCGTTGTCGGCGTCGCATTGCGTAAGAAGATGCCTTGAGCATTTGTACCAGTCGTCGATGGCAAGTTAATTTTGCCTGATCCGATAATATCACCAGTAACGCTCAAGCCGCCGCCAAGCGACGTAAGTCCTGTACCTACAGTAAAGGTCTTACTACCTGTCACTGCGGTATTACCATTGAGCGATACAGCTCCGGTTGTAGTGCCAAAGGTGCCCGAGCCGCTAAAAGCAATGACCGGATTGCTGGTGACGTTGCCGATAGTCACATTGTTAGCATTGGCGCCGGCAACAGTGATACCGGCCGCACCGCCGGTATCAAGAGTCACTGTGTTAGCACCCGTAGAGCTGAGTGCCAAAGTTGTACCACCTGTGACAGCCAGGCCAGCCGTTGAAGTTACAAGCGGCGTGATCACCCGATTACTAAAAGTCGTTGCGCCAGTGAACGTATTGGCCGTGCTGCCACTCTGAACATAACCACCGCTGGTCGCGATGCCCGTCGAGGCTGTGATGGCACCGCTGCTATTCACAGCAAAGGCGCCGCTGTTAATACTGAGACTGCCACCCTGCAACGCATTGCTGCCGGCGCTAATATTTCCAGTCACCGACAAGCCGCCGGGCACCGTTAAGGTTGTTCCTGCGGTACCGAGGGTGATACTTGTTGTATTAGTCCCACCTATGGTAATGGTATTAGCACCGGCACCGTCAGTCAGCAGATTGTAGCTGTCAAGCGAACTGCTGATTCCATTCTCGTTGTAGTAGGTAGTGCCATTACCCGTAGCCACACCGGCGATGAAGTAGCCGCGGCCATAGCGGTTTTCGAGAGTTTGAGCCGTTTCGGTACCGCCTACTTCAGGGAATTTATACTCGTTCACTGTTTTGCCGGTAGTCCAGCGCAAAGCGGGTGTAATTGTCAGCGTATTGCCGGCAATACCGGTAATTTTAGCGTAGCAGGGATTAATGCCGGTGCCACCACAGTTACTGTCGTTTACCTGCACATATAAGCCGTTGGTAAAGCTTGCCGCACTGGTGAGCGTCAAGCTAGTAGAAGTTCCGAGGCCACTACCGCCATTAGAAGTCGAACTGACGCCGGCCACTGCCGTGCCGACAGCTGTAATGTCGCCGCTAGTATTGACGTTCAGCTTGGAAGAAGTAATTGCTAAGGTATTAGAACCGGTATTGATAGTGGAGGCCGCGCCGCCAGTAATGTTCACAGCTCCAGCACTATTCAAAGCAATTGTTCCGGAGGTGGTAGTCGACAGCGTGATATCACCGCCGGCTTCGGTAACTGTCAGGCCGCCAGCGCCGGGGCCAGTAATAGTCCGAGCCGCCGTTCCGCTAAAGGTCAAGTTACCGCCAAGTGTGGTCAAGCCGCCGTTAACCGTGAAGGCTTTAGTACCGGCAACAGTCGTATCGCCGTTGAGGCTGACAGCACCAGTAGTTGTACCGAAGGTGCCCGAACCCAAAAAAGCAATAGTGGGATTACTGGTGGTATTACCCAGATTTATGGCAGTGCCAGCAGTGCCATTCGCAATACCAATAGCTGCCGCTCCGCCCACATCCAGGCTAAGTGCATTGGCGCCGTTTGATTGTACGGTTAGACTTCCTGCAGCTGTTGGTTTGATAACATTGCCCAGAGTAAGATTAGCGCCGGTGAGGGTAAGTTGGCGGCTGGTAGTGCCACCGGCAACGGTGAATCCATCGGCTGCGGCTGCCAACGATAAACCATTAATGGTGCCACCGAATGTACCGTTGCCGCTAACGTTGATAAAGCCGCTTTGCTGCGAACCGGGCGAAAGCTGCACATAACTGCTGGCCGCTAGACCGCCCAGTTTACTGGCGTTATCGGCCTGATAGGCGAAGGGTACGGATTGCAGCTGGACCCGGGGCGTCATTTCACCGGCCGGATCGCTATTGAACGTTATACCGAGATAGAGCGCGGGATTAGCGTTGAAGTCAATTGGCGTGCTGCTGTTACAAGCATTGGCCGTAAAAAACGGACAGACACTGCCGAGATTAACCTGGAAGACGCCGCCAGCAACCGTAACGCTGCTCTGGGTTTCGGTCCAGATGGCACTGCCAGCGCTACTTACGGTATATAGTTTAAACACAAAGCCGTAGGTGCCATCAGTAACATTTGTACCATTGGCATTCACTACCTTGCCCTGAAAGCTCATGGTTGTGGGATTGGCGGCAGTTGCCGTCTTTGAAGGCAGCAGGCAGCCAAATAACACCGCTAAAACGGTGGCCGCCAGCAAGAAACTACTTATTTTCCACGGACGTTTCACGAGTGAACGCCTTTCTCACATGTTTCTTTTTAAATTTCCATTAAAATCGTATCAAATTTCACAACCAAGCGCAAGGGTTTTTACTTCTTTGATGGAGCTTTTTTAATGGTCTTTTTGCGGCGATATAACCACCAGCCGGCTCCGCTCACTATCACCACTGCCAACACATAGAGTCC
>CAYZSM010000138.1:0-2686 GCA_964481105.1 uncultured Candidatus Saccharibacteria bacterium
GGCTAGCTCATGAATGGTCGGAAACTGCGCCGGTAAACCTAGCCACTGCATCAGCTGGCCGGAACGAGTAAGATCAATTATTAGTAGTGGCAGCCAAATGAGCATACCCCCCACAGCCAGCAGTTTGTGCCAGGTGGAATTAAGTTGCCGCCAGCCATTCGCGAGCGCGTGGTGCTGCGAGATGGCTCCAAACAGTAACAGCCAGATCATGCCAGGAACATACAGCAGTAAACCCCACAGTGCCAAGCTGCCGTACCAAACTAGCGGATTTCGACCATACTTATGGAGTAGCACATGGGTCAGTAAAAGGCTGGACATGGCCCACAGATACATAATGTCGAAGCTGGCCAAGCGGCTGACATGCAGTACCCAAGCGCTGCAACTGAACAGCAATATAGAAAGAATAGCTGTACGGCGACCATGCCATAAGCGTATAACAGTACCAAAGGTTAAGATTGCCAAGCCGCCAAAAAATGCATTGGGTACTCTGGTGAGTAGCTGGCCATGATCAGGAAACAGAAAAAAGACAACTGAGCGCACCAGTTTTAGCGGCAAATCAAGCGGTTGGTTATGGATGCCATACCAACCCACAGCATTGTGTGCTGTTTGTAGCTCAGTGCGGCTTAGGCCAGGCGTCAGGGTGGCCAGACGATGCGTGAGCAGCCAGCCAATCACCGCCAAAAGCGGCAATCCCCAGAGGATTAAATATTTTCTTGCTCGCAGAACGAGGCGCAGCTGCTTAATGGTCATGCTGCTGAGTATTATACCTGAAATTATTCGGTAAATGGCTGGTTATGTCGGCTGTCCACAGATCGAAAACGCTGTTTTTCGTTATCGAAGTATAGCTCAACACCGCCGGTCGGGCCGTTACGGTGTTTTTTAATAAGAATATCCGTCAATTTCTTACGATCGGTGTCCGGATTGTAATATTCTTCCCGGTAAATAAAGGCTACAACATCGGCGTCTTGCTCAATTGAGCCGGATTCACGCAGGTCGGCCAGCTGCGGTATTTGCGGGCTGCGGCTTTCTACCGAACGACTTAACTGGCTGAGCGCCAGCACCGGCACATTGAGTTCGCGGGCAACGCCTTTTAAGCCGCGGGATATTTCGGATATTTCTTGAACGCGGTTGCCATAATCGGTGCCAAAACGACTGCCACCGCTCATTAGCTGTAAGTAGTCGACAATAATTAGACCCAGTGGTCGCTGGTGGGCTTCGCGGCGGGCTTTGGTACGTAAGTCGCTTAGGGTGATGCCGGGGCTATCGTCGATGTATATCGGCGCTTCACTGAGCGTGCCCATGGCGTGACCAATTTTTTCAAAGTCGGTATCGGTGAGATTGCCAGTGCGCAGTGCCCAGGCGTCCACACCGGATTCCATGGACAGCAGGCGGTCGACGAGCTGCTCCTTACTCATCTCCAGGCTAAAAATTAACACCGGCTGGTTGGATTGCACGGCAATATTGTGAGCAAAATTTAGCGCTAAAGCGGTTTTGCCCATGGATGGCCGAGCAGCCAGAATTACCAGGTCGGAACGCTGAAAACCGGCCAGCGTGGCGTCAAGATCCTTAAATCCGGTAGCGACACCACGAATTTTTTGCTTGTCTTTGTGCAAATCATCCAACCGGTCAAAACTTTCGGCCAGGATAGCTTCCAGACTAATAACATCTTGGCGAATATGCTGCTGACTGACTTCAAACAGGCGGCTTTCGGCTTCTTCGATCAGTTCGCGCAGTTGCTTGGTCTCGTCATAGCCGAGGCCGACGATCTCGCGCGAGGCGGCAATCAGCCGCCGGCGCATGGCCTTTTGAGCGACAATTTCGGCGTACTGCTCGACGTGCGCGGCGGTCGGCACAAAGTTGGTTAATTCCGTTAAGTAGGCCGGGCCGCCAATACTGTCCAAATAGCCATTATTTTTCAGCTGGTCTGATAAGGTAAGCACATCAATGGCTTTGCGGTGTTCGTACAACTGCGTGATGGCTTCGTAAACCCGCTCATTGCGCTTATCAAAGAAGTCGGCCGCTGTCAGATTATCAGCAATTTTGACGATGGCGTCGCTGTCGATGAGCAAAGCGCCGAGCAGACTGGCTTCGGCTTCGGCGTTTTGCGGTGGCGGTCCTACGGTACCTGACGGCTCCATATACGTGCATCCTCTCCAGGGGCTTTAGGTATCTATGATTCTAACAGCTCAGCGCCGCCAAAAATATTGCTAATGGCTTGCAGATCGGCCGGCGGCGGCGCAGGGACGGCATCCAGCATGATTTTGGGAGGCCGGGCGGCCTTGTCGAGAGCGCACTCGACAGTCACTGCCTCCCCCGTTAATTCGTGAACTATGTCGGATAATTTTTGGCGATTGCTGGCTTCTTTGATGCGTTTTTCATGAAAAGCAAAAGCAAAGGTTAGTCGGAGCTTGCCGGCTTCGTTGAATGACGGCTCGGCCATCCGCACTACGCCGTACAGCGTATTATGCCGTTGTTTCAGAATTAGAAGTACTTGCGGCCAAATAGTTTCGTTCAGAGCGGCGTCACCGATAGCGGCGGCTGGTGCGATTGATACTTCAGACTCGTCCTGAGCAGCCGGTTCCGGTTCCGGCTCTGGTGGCGGCGGTGCCGGCGTTTCAGTGGTGGGTGCCTCAGTCTCGGCCTGGGGCGCTGGAGTGGCAGCCAGCGGTGTTGATGCTGTTGCTGG
>CAYZSM010000139.1:0-2653 GCA_964481105.1 uncultured Candidatus Saccharibacteria bacterium
TTCCGATCTTACCGAGCATTTGGAAGATAAAAGCAGCGAGCTGGATGATGACGAAGTCGAAATTATGCGCGGCGCTCTCAGCCTCAGCGAGAAACGAGTGCGCGATATATTAACAGACATTCGTCATACCTACTGGATGACCCCCGATACCATCCTCGACGATGCCCGGATAGACGAAATTAAAGCCAAAGGCTTTAGCCGTATCCCCATTTTTGATCCCAAACTCACTAAAACCTACGGTTTATTGCTGATGAAGGATTTAGTCGACATCGATTTTGAGGAAAGAATCTACCGCGTCGAAGACCTGACGCTTCATCCCACGCAAATTGTCGGCAGTATGACGGCACTTGATACGATGTTCCGCAAGTTTATCGGCGCCCATGCCCATTTAATCCCGATTGAAAAGGACGACGAAATTATCGGTATTGTCACGATTGAGGATTTGCTTGAAGAAATTATTGGCCACGAAATTGAGGACGAAACCGACCGTCAACGTCAACATCCGCAATAGTTTACAGTAGCCGTTCAGCTTGCTTCAGCAAGCCGCTCGCAAATTCTTTGAACAGCGCTTCGGGATTCTTCGAAGTTTGAAGCACGCTGTACGGCAGCACCATGCCGCTAAAACCCTCTGTTTGGTGATAGGCACCAGTCGGCAATTTGAGCTGAGCAAAGCCGGCTGGTTCAGGATAGGCCGTCATATAAAGATAGGCCTCTGGAATTATTTCGTCGCCCGTCGACCAGCCAATCGCCAGTTGTTTCTCGCTTTTATCGGGGAACCATACCAGCGACAAATCAAAATGATGCGGATACAGCAAAATCGGGCTGCTTTCGCCAGGCGATAAGTCTTCCTTAATCTCGTTGAATTGCTGATTCGTCCACCACAGTGCCTCGGCGTAGATTTGGGCTTGGGCAGTATCGTAACGACGAGACCGCTCCGCAAATTTCGGTTCGTCCAAAACTGGTTTGATGCCTTTGGATCCCAACCAGGCTTTCACATGCGCCAGGATTTCCGGCGCACGGTATTCCTGCAAGGGCCACATGTTTCCACCAAACCGTACTTTATGCGCCACCAAATCGAGGGTTGCCCGCTGTTCTTGGCCCTCAATCAGTAACGGTTGAGTGCCCAAGCCGCGCATGGTGACCTCCAGACCATACTGCCAGCTTCGAGGATGTGCCGGCAAAAAACCACGTTGCACAGCGGACAGCGCTAACGCTACTTCGCGAATATAATCGCGTGTCGGTAATAGCTCATTGGTTAGTACGGGTAGCACTCCCATAAACCTAGTATACCTAGGAAGCAGCTCGATTTGGAGCGTAATAGCGCCGCAGCCACTCCTGTTTGAAGGCTGGAAAACTACCGTCTTCTATACTGGTTCTAATATCATCGACCAGCTTAATGATGAAATATTCGTTATGCAAGCTCAGCAGCGTCAGACCAAGAATTTCTTTGGCCTTAAACAAATGATGGAGGTAAGCCCGGCTATAGTTCGGGCACACCGGGCAGGCGCAGTCGGTTAGCAGCGAGCCAAAATCAGCAGCATAGCGGGCGCCAAGAATGTTATGACGCCCATCGTAGCTATAAAACGCCCCGTTGCGGCCTACCCGCGTGGGCGACACGCAATCAAAGGTATCAATACCGTTTTCAATAGCCGCAAAAATATCATTCGGCTCAGAAATACCCAGTAGATGTTTCGGTTTGTCTTCCGGCAGTTCTTCGGTACACCAGCGCACAATATCTCCCAGCCGATCTTTTTCAATCGCACCGCCAATGCCAAAACCGTCAAACGGCATAGCACCAAGATGCTGAGCGGTTTGGCGGCGTAAGTCTTCGTGTTGGGCACCCTGCAAGACACCAAAGAGCGCTTGATAGGGCCGATCCGGCTGTTGCTTACGTAATGTAGTTAATTCAGCGAGGCAGCGATCGGCCCACGCATGGGTTCGCGCCAACGATGTCACTTGGTAGTCATAACTATCCACCAGAGAAGTTAATTCATCAAAGGCAAACATAATGTCGGCGCCAACAGCCTGCTGGATTTGCATCGATAATTCCGGCGTAAAGCGATGTTTGCTACCATCCAGGTGTGAATAAAAGGTGACGCCGTCATCATCGACATGGGCAAGGCGCTCTCCGGGGCTGGCTAGCGGCACATCGCCCTTCATATCAATTACTTTCTTAAAACCACTGCCCAGCGACAATACCTGAAAGCCACCAGAATCGGTGAAAGTCGGTCCATTCCAGTTCATAAACGCGCTCAAGCCGCCGGCCTGCTCAACCAGTTGGTGACCGGGCCGCAAATATAAATGATAAGCGTTGGCAAGTACAGCTTGAGCATTCACCGAATGCACCTGCTCCGGTGACAGCGCCTTAACTGCCGCCTGGGTGCCGACAACAATAAAGGCTGGCGTTCGAATATCGCCATGCGGCGTAGTTATTACACCACTGCGCGCCAGTGTGCCTTGGCCCAGGCGTTTATGTACTGTAAAACGAAAACCGCTCATTGCTTAGCAGTATAGCAGTCGGGCCTCAGGCTTCGTCTTCTCCTCCCACTTCCATCTCAGCCTCCTCAATTTCTTGCTCGGCCTCCGGCACTTCTTGATGCACTACCTGCTCCGGCACCGCAAACTCAATGCCCTTTTTATGAAACGCTGCCTT
>CAYZSM010000140.1:0-2644 GCA_964481105.1 uncultured Candidatus Saccharibacteria bacterium
AAGTCGAACAGCTTACGACTTTGGCGGTGGCGGCGCTTTCGCACCCTTTTTGCGGGCCTGCGACAATCCAATAGCTACGGCTTGCTTTTGACTGGTAACTTTTTGGCCGCTGCTGCCACTCTTCAGTTTGCCTTCTTTCATTTCGTGGACGGCTTTCTTAACTTCTTGCTGGGCTTTTGGACCGAATTTATTCACGTCGACTTCTCCTGCTTACCAGGGGCCAGTGTAGCGAAAATCAGCTTGAGCCGTCTGTTAAATTCCTCAAAAAACGTAACTTACGGGTGTCTTGCTTTACAATAGAGGGATGGCAGAATCTCAGCTTTCAACTGTTAAAGCGAGTGGTACCCAGGGAGCCACGCAAAGCCCGCAAAGCGCCACCGGTCAATCCGGTGTGGCTGGCGGCACGTCTTCGAGCAGTGTCCAGCCGGGCACAGCCAGCAATGTTTTGGCTGCTTCCAATGGCGGCATCACCTTGCAAACTACTCCTCTAACGCAAGTCGACTTAAGCGCCAGCGCTGCCACGACTCAGCCAGCTACCACCGTGGTTGTGCCAGCCAGGCATCATTTCAATCCGGTACTGATGGGCATTTCGGTGATCCTGTGTCTCATCGCGCTGGTATTATTCTGGACAACTATGCGCTCAGCAAAAAACACAACGAATTCTTACTAAAACATCTTGCTTAAGCAAAGCTTAGCGGGCTATTATTAATCCGAGATCCAAAAACAAACACGGCCGTACACGTAATTGACAAAATAACAAAAACGTGTATAATGATAAGTGTTCGTGATCACAAACAAAAACCATCAAAATTAAAAGAAAGGGCCGCGTATGAAAGCCAGCAATGGTTTGCGGTTCGAGCTGTCGGCTACCTCTAACCAGGGGTTGCTAAAGATCGATCGCTGGCTTAAAAAGCTTTAAAAAACAAAAATAACGAAGAGCCCGCTCACGCAGCGGGCTTTTTGTTTGCGGCACGAGCTGCGGTGGAATAGTTATGCAGCAGTACCATGATCAAACTCACCCCGTAAAACAGCCAGACGTAGTGGAACCAACCCCGTTGCAGCTGGCCACCCAGCCTCAGTCCATGATAAAAAACAGCCACCATCGCCGCGTCGCTCGCCCACTGGACATAGTGCCACCACGACTGCTGGCGATACTTACGACGAAATTCGTAGGCCAGAAATACCAGCAAACTGGCCGTGCCAAGCAACGTCAGCCAACTTAAACCGGGCCGGACATAACTCTCGTAACTGGTTGGCGGCAAGCCATAACCGTCACGAAAGCGCTGATAAATAAGCAATCCCGGATGCAGGCAAATCAGCACCAATACCGCCCAACTAGTCGTTTCAAAATAGCGACTAAGAACGGCTTTATCCAGTCCAGCCAGCTGGCGCAAGGCGCCCGCCACGTAGTGGGACCACATTATGCTAAAAGCCAATAGTCCAAGCAACGGAAAAATCAGATAGGCGTTGATAGGCGGCAAGTGCCACGCATAAGTGTCGCCCCATGCCAGGACTGCCAGCAGGCATGCCACAGCAGTGAGACTCCAGGCGGCAATCTGACAATAGCGGGCGGTCATGCTTCCATAGTACACGTTTTGGGATTGGCGCGCCGTGCCCTACACTGATATCAGATAAAGGAGGGCCATCATGAAGCATCGGGGAGCAATAATTGGTGTGGTATTGTTGGTGACCATCGCCGTGATTTCCCTTATTGTCGTTGATGGCGCCAAGCACACTACCAAGAACAATTCCGGCCGCGGCTATGGCACCGAAACCCCGGCTGATGTACAGCCTGACGGCAGCAGCCCCGAGAAGGCCATTGCCACCAAGGCCGTTAGTATCAAAGATTTCATGTTTACCCCTATGGCCATCAAAGTCAAAGTCGGCGACACCGTCACCTGGACAAATCAGGATAGTGTCCAGCACAGCGTCAAAGCCGACACGCCCTCGGCTGATGCCCCTAACAGCAAGCTCTTTTCCCAAGGTGAAACCTATGAGTTCACCTTCAAAAAAGCCGGCACTTATTCGCTGCACTGCGGCTCCCATGACTACATGAAGGCCACCGTCACCGTCATCAAATAATGAGTGACCACCTCAAAAACACCTGGAATACCTGGCGCCGCGGCGTTCGCCTATACATTGCGCTCGGCATCGTCTTGGTTAGCCTGGAAACCTGGTGGTGGGCCAGCGTTTCCTATAGCGGATCGTATCTGTTCGCCACTCGCCTGGAAGAAGTCTATGCCTGGCTGGCGCTCGGTTTAATAGTATTGGCCATATTGATCGGACCGGCCTACGCTATCTGGCCGCGATTGCCGGCAAAAGGCCTGATGCGTGACGCCCGGCGAATGATCGGCATCGGCGGCGCCTGGTTTGCCGCGCTCCACGTCGGTATTACTTATGTAGCACTCTTCAAAGCTGTTAATCCCTTGCACTTACCGTCCACTTACCAATGGTCTTTTGTGCTCGGTAGTCTGGCGCTGCTGATTCTACTGGCGCTGGCTTTCACCTCGTTTGACCGGGCCTTTCGCGGCATGGGTATCTGGTGGTTCCGGCTGCATCGCCTGGTATACGCCGCGCTGCTGCTCGGGCTGTGGCACGCTTTTATGGCTGGAGTTCACGCCACGCAGTGGCCAGTACTGGTTGG
>CAYZSM010000141.1:0-2622 GCA_964481105.1 uncultured Candidatus Saccharibacteria bacterium
GAAGCCTTTAAGGTAGCCGATGATGTTTTACGTCAAGGAGTTCAGGGCATTTCCGATCTGATTACTGTTCACGGCCTGATTAACCTTGACTTTGCTGACGTTAAAACAGTCATGAAAGATGCTGGTTCGGCGCTCATGGGCATTGGCCGGGCAACTGGCGAAAATCGAGCTATCCAAGCTGCTCAACAAGCTGTTGACTCGCCGTTACTGGAAGTTTCCATTGATGGCGCCCGTGGCATTCTATTTAACGTCATTGGTGGCAACGATATGAGCATGCACGAAATTAATACAGCTGCTGAAACCATTACGGCAGCGGCCGACCCAGAAGCTAACATTATCTTCGGTGCGACTATTAATCCTGACCTGGAAGGTGAAATGATAATTACCGTTGTGGCCACCGGCTTCGACGATAGTTACTTTGCCAACCGTCAAAAGGTTTCAACCGAACTTAGCAATGTCGACAGTAAGAAGGAAGATGAAACAGTCATGAAAGACATGGATATGGAACTTCATGACCAAGACCAAACAACAGACGATTTTTACAGTGATAAACCAATGCCGAACATCTGGACAATGGATAATGGTAACGACGATACCTCTTCATCAACTGATGACAATGATCAAGACGACAATAAAAAAGATTCTGATGACGACTCATCGACACAAGCTGATAGCGATGACGAGTTAGAGAAACCATCTTTTTTGCGCAGGTTAAAAAGCCGAAAAAATAAGTCAAAAGAAGACGACGACTCCGATAAAAGCTGAGTAAATAATACACCAATAATTTGCTTGCAAAACGCTAGGGATAGGGCTAACATTAATCTTATAGACGCTATATGTAGAATTGCATATAAGGTGTCAGTACGTTCAAATTGAACAAATATCTGAACTAGCGGCAACTTTGGTTCGTTGGTTTGGATGACAAGGAAGGGGTGCACTATGAAATGCAGCCGATGTCAAAACGATGACACAAAAGTCATCGAGTCGCGTGACGTGACCGACGGTCAAGCCGTTCGACGCCGACGCGAGTGCGTGGTCTGTCAACATCGTTTCACTACGTATGAACGTATTGAACGACCACAGATTATTGTTATTAAAAATAACGGCACAAGAGAGCTTTTTGACCGCAATAAGCTGCTGGCAGGACTCTATCGAGCCTGCGAGAAAACACCTGTAAGTAGTGTTCAACTGGAATCGCTGGTAACTGATATCGAACAACAGTTGCAAGCCGGCGATAACGAAGTACCAAGCGCCACCATCGGTGACATGGTAATGAAACAGTTGGCCGCCCTGAACGAAGTCGCTTATGTCCGCTTTGCCAGCGTTTATCGCCGCTTTAAAGACATTGCCGGCTTTGAACGGGAACTACTTCAGATAAAAGAAAGAAAAAGCACGACTGTCAAAGTGTAGAGACTTTGACAGCTCTCCCAGGTATCGAATGCTATAATTTAGTAACTTCGGTTTCGCGGAGAGCCTAGCAGAACTATAGAGACTGGTTCTGCGACTCTAACAAAAATCATTAAAATAACAATTTAAGTGAGGGTACTATGGCACAAACAACCATATTGGGACACCGGCGTCTGCTGACGCCAAACAAGAGCAAGGGTTACGATCAGTTGAAGTGGGTGAAGCGCGACTCGATTATTACTAATCCGCTTATCGATAAACCGGTTTTTGAACAAAAGGACGTGGAGTTCCCGGAGGACTGGTCGCTAAACTCTATTAACATTGTGGCGCAGAAATATTTTACTGGCACGCCAGGCACAGACAGCCGGGAACAATCGCTGAAGGATCTAATTGATCGGGTGGTTGATACGATTACCCGGCAAGGTATCCAAGAAGGCTACTTCGAGGACGAATCCGAAGCCGATGATTACCGCGAGGAACTCAAATACATTTTGGCAACTCAACGGGCAGCTTTTAACTCGCCGGTTTGGTTTAACATTGGTGCACCAGAGCGCTCTCAGCAAGCCAGCGCCTGCTTTATTCTGGCTGTCGAAGACACCATGCCGTCAATCCTGAACTGGTATAAAGAAGAAGCCATGATCTTTAAGGGTGGTTCTGGCTCGGGAATCAACGTCAGTACTATTCGCAGTTCAGTTGAAGCACTGGGCAAGAGTGCTGGTACAGCCTCTGGTCCGTTAAGCTTTATGCGCGGCGCTGACGCCAGTGCTGGAGCGATTAAGAGTGGCGGCAAGACCCGCCGAGCCGCCAAGATGGTTATCTTGAATGCTGATCATCCAGATGTTGAAGAGTTCATTTGGTGTAAGGCTATCGAGGAACGCAAAGCCCGCGTGCTAGAGCAGGCTGGTTTTGATATGTCGCTGGATGGCAAGGATATTCACTCCGTGCAGTACCAAAACGCCAACAACTCAGTTAGAGTAACCGACGATTTCATGAAAGCTGTAGAGAACGACGAAGATTGGCAACTGTTAGCTGTTAAAACGGGCAAGCCGGTCAAGACCATCAAAGCTCGTGATCTGTTTCGGCAGATTGCCGAAGCGGCTTGGGAA
Source organism: uncultured Candidatus Saccharibacteria bacterium (assembly GCA_964481105.1). Taxonomy (GTDB): domain Bacteria; phylum Patescibacteriota; class Saccharimonadia; order Saccharimonadales; family UBA4665; genus CAYMUN01. The sequence continues at coordinate 2,514 of CAYZSM010000141.1, forward strand.
TGCGCTGATCCGGGCATGCAATTCGACACGACAATTAACAGATGGCATACCACACCGGTGGCTGGCCGCATTAATGCGTCTAATCCTTGTAGTGAATACATGCACCTTG
>CAYZSM010000142.1:0-2619 GCA_964481105.1 uncultured Candidatus Saccharibacteria bacterium
GGACCGGGTGGGGAAACCGCAGTATCAGGACCGGCATAGTTGCCAAAGGTATTGGTCGTATAGGTGTAAATACGGGCATAAAATGTACCGACGGTGCTGGGGTTGGTAATACCGCTGACATCGAAAGTTTGGGTGGTGCCAGGAACAATGCTATTGGTAGTGCCGTCACTGGCCAGTTTAATACGGTTGGCGACGGGTGTAGAAATTGTCCAGTTATTGGTAGTACTGATCGAACCGGATACCGAGGTTGCGCCTAAGGTAGCGCCCGTAGTACTCATGCCGGTTGGCGTGCTGGCGCTACAGGTATCGCCAATGATCGGACTCTCGGCACAAAAATCAATAACCACACTCTTGGTGGTACTACTGGTAGCCAACGGCGTAAAAGAGAAACGATAAGTCACAGAAGTACCGCTACCAACACCGGTAGTAATACTGGTACCGCTATTCGCCGAATCGCCCAGTTTGATGCTACGACTGGACAGCTGGAAAGGCACCGCCTGCGCTGTGCTGAGCAGCCACACAGGTAGTGTAGTTGTCAGCAGCAACAGTGCTGCTAGGCTATAGGCCATTCTTTTGAGCGTACGACGGTGAGTCATCACAGGTTCTTCTTCACAGGTTTGTTTTTGTTTAAGAGTTTACTGGGCCATAGTATCACGCTTGCGCTTGGTCTACAAGCGTTTGTATTGTCGATGTTATTCGAGTTATCCACAGCCTGTTTCATCTTAATATGTTCCGGTGGCTACCAGGACATGGTGCATGACATAGGTGCCGCCTGGTGTAACGTTACTGACATTAAAGACATAAGACACCGTATAGCGAGTCGTACTGGTACTGGCCGTCGAAAAAGCCACGACATCATTCTTGGTGTATTTATAGAGGTTCGGGGTGTTGTATTCCAGCGGCACTTGGCCAAAACTAAAGGTGCTATCAGGAATTTGCACCGGATCATTACCAAAGGTTGCGGGACTGGTATTAGCCCGTAGATTAATACCGAACTGTTCAGTGCCAGCAACTGCCGGTTCAGCTCCGGAAGTACCCATAGGTGTCAGTTCGTGACCGTTATTATCAGGGCCATCGGAGGCATTAATCACGCTGTAGCCGTGAGATAAATAGGCCTTCACGGTAAATGTGGCCTGGGTTGTGGCGGTACTAGTAGCGTTCAGAGTACCGAGGTTGACATTGGTATTGCTGGTAGTGAATTCAATATACGGAGTGCGGTCAGTATTAAAACCGGCATTAGCCTGAAAATTAGCGCTCTTGGTGTTACCGACCGCTGTTTCGCCGGCTGATTGCTTGGAACAAAAACCCGTTGGTCCAGTGGAGCAGGCATGCAATTCACCGCCGCTACCAAAAAACACTTCATTCACTTGGTAATTGCTCGAGGATGATTGGGCAGCCAAGGCTACAACCGGCAGTAGGGCCACTGCGATCAGTATGAAAACCGCGAGATAGATACCTGTTTGTTTTCCGAACGACATCGTACCTCTATAATGCTGTAAAACCGATCAAATGGCAATCTGTTTACGCTTACCGGGCATTCTAGTATTATAAGAAGAAGTAATTAATCGTGGGAAATTTGTACTACCATGGCTGAGTCTGAAACGCCGCCGCCTGGCACGGAGCAGGATGATGTTGATGCCCTGGAAAATCCCGAGGGTGCCGCCGGTAATGATAAGGTCATTGATGCGACCAGCGGAGCGCCGCTCAGCAGCAGTGCGGCAAAGGATTCCGGCGATTCGACCAATCCTAAAAAAGGCGGCCTAAAACAACTACTACGGCGTTTTAATATATACCTGCTACTCTTCTTATTTATCCTGGTGTTGGCCGGCGGAATTTTGCTAGTTGCTTATTTCCAAGCAAAAAAAGCCACCAGTACGACACTAAAAACCCAAGACTTAACTCAAAATACTCTGCAGCAACTGGCTGCCAGCGATGCGACCATTGGCAGTAATTTGCAGGTGTTGAATGTCCAATCCAGCGCCGTGTTCGCCGGTAAAGTGCTGATACGCGACGACCTGGAAGTCGCTGGTGGTTTAAAGATTAATGGCACCGTAGCGCTTAACAATCTCGCTGTATCTGGCAGCGGCCAATTTGGCCAGGTACAAATCGGTAAAGACCTAGCCGTTACCGGTGACGGCGCTATTCAGGGCAGTCTAACGGTCGCCAAAAGTTTGCAGGTTAGCGGTGGCGGCTCGTTTAGCGGACCGGTGTCAGCGCCACAACTAACCACCAGTAGCCTACAGCTTAACGGCGACCTAGTGCTTACCCGGCATATCAGTGCCGGCGGTCCGGCGCCCAGTTTAAGCCGCGGATCGGCCTTGGGCAGCGGCGGTTCAGCCAGTGTCAGTGGTTCTGATACCGGCGGTTCGGTAACAATTAATGTCGGTGGCAGCCCGGCGGCCGGTTGTTTTGCAACGATTACCTTCGCTTCCAAATATAGTTCCACACCGCGGGTTTTGCTGACGCCTGTTGGCGCTGACGGTGGCGCAATTGATTACTATGTTACCCGCACCGCCACCAGTTTCAGTATTTGTGATGCCACTGCGGCACCGGCCGGCAGCTCATTTGGCTTTGATTACTTTATCGTCAACTAAAACGCTACACGTCCAGGAAAACAAC
>CAYZSM010000143.1:0-2611 GCA_964481105.1 uncultured Candidatus Saccharibacteria bacterium
ATCAGCTGCACGGCGCGCTCCCCACTGATGAACCAGGATTCGTCAGTAATTGGGCGGTCCAAGGTTCGATGCAAACGTACGAAACGCACAAAGTCACTGAGACTGGTTGTAGCTGCTCGAGCCGCTGCGAACTCCGTTGTGGCCTCCCGTAACCGCTGCAAAGCCGATAATCCCTCAAGGTAGCGATTATCAATTGGTTGGCTTGCCAAAAAGTATTCCCGCAATGGACTGGTCAGATGACTGCCAGCCCTTAATCCAATCAGGTAATCGAGTAAGACTGGCAACGGTTCTTGGACGCTCTGAGCGGCGAGCCAGTGCAGCCACTCAGCCAGGGCTATCAGCTGCTCATCATTACTGTTGCTTAGACTGCTCAGCCAATCGGGCCGGGGGTAATTACTACTAGCTAACTGCCAGAGCATTGCCGGCTTAACCCGCCAGGCAGGATGCCGCAACAAACTCGCTAGATGATGATTTGCGAGGCTCTGGTCGCCACTCGTAATTGCCTCGACAATCTCGGCCAACAAACAAATTTGCGAGACGACCGGCTGATCCAGTACATTGTTTTGCTGCTCATAACGGATGGCTACTCCGCGGCTGGCTAGAAGGGAGCTTAATTCGCGCAAGCTGCTGTGGCTGCGAGCCAGTACCGCAATCGATTGATCATCATTCTTTTGCCAGGCTTTTTGAACCTCGTCGGCAATTCCCGCAAGCTGATGCTGCCGAGTCGGATACAACAAATGTTGGATGAGGCCTTTCGGAACTGTGGCAACCGCCCGCAAGTTCTTTGTCAAATCGGCTTCACGTTTCACTAGTCGATCATCGGCCTGTTCAATAATTGTCTGAGCGCTATCCAGAATTGCCTGCGTTGACCGATAGTTATCTTCTAATACAATGACCTTAACTCCTTTATAGGTGCGGCGAAAAGCTAACATATTGTTAATTTCCGCCCCGTTAAAGGCAAAGATTGACTGGTCGTCATCGCCGACTGCCAGCAAGTTTGGCTGGCCTTCGCTAGTAGCGTGACTGGCCACCAGATGGCTTAGGCGCAATTGCGCCGCATTGGTATCCTGGAATTCGTCAATTAAGGTGTACAGAAAGCGTTCCTGGACGCTGGCCAACAATTCGGGCTGCTGCTCAAGCTGCGTAATTACTTCGACGATCATGTCGGAATAATCATAATAACCCCGCTCATGCAGCTGGTCTCGATATGCGGCATATACTGGGGCGACGGCCAGCCACCAGGCATTGCGCCGACGTTCGTCAAACATTCCCTTCTCTCCGCCAACGGTTTGCAGCCAGCGGCGCTTCCATTTGCCGGTCGCTGTAGTCTTGGTGCCGGTTTGATCGCTGGCAATAGCCGTAGCCAGACTCTCTTTGAGTACCGTGCTGAGCGAAGTGAGTGGCGTAACGCTGGCATCAATCGACTGTTCGGGCAATACTTCAATGGCAGCTTGCAGCGCTGGCAACTTTTTGTTGCTCAAAGGACTGCTGAGGGCCTCCACGAGCTGTGGTTCGATGACGTCTAGGTACGCTTCATTTACTGCCAGCATCGCCTCTAACTTCTCGGGAGTTAAGCCGGCTTCTTTTGCTAATTTGAGGGCCTGCTGCACATCATTAACCATCGTATAGGCGCCGGCAAATTTTAGAGCCAGCGGGTTATCCAGCGGCAACTTGGCCAGGATATCCTGGATGATTTCCAGTTGCGCAGCATCTGGCGCAATACCCAGCCGGGCGCCATTCCAGAAGTAATCCGGATACAGATTCATAATTTCAGCTGCAAAACTATGAAAGGTGCGCACCACGACGTTGTGAGCTGCCGGTCCCACCAGCGCTGCCAAGCGCTCCCGCATGTTGGTTGCCGCAAAATTAGTAAACGTCAGGCATAAGATGCTGCCAGCATCAGTATCGGTTTGCCGTAAAATATTTGCCACCCGCAGGCTTAAAAGTTGGGTTTTACCGGTTCCCGGACCGGCAACTACCAGCACTGGCCCGTCAATGGTATCAACGGCCGCTTTTTGGGCAGTATTTAATGTTTTATAGGCGGCCTGAAACTCCTGGTCCATGCCTTTATTGTAGCTTACTCAGCAGTAGCGGCGGCACAGACCGGGCAGTTGTCTTGGATGGTGAACTCCGTCAGGAACTGGCGCGTGGCTTGCGGCCACGGTTCCAGGTCGTGGAAACCAATTAAATCGGCTGCTTCCCGAATAGCATACCCGAGGCGGCCATATAAACGCAGCGGCCCCCATAAAACAGCAGCCCAGCGCGGTCCGGCTGGAATAACGGTGACCGGCTGCTTAGCAACGTAGCTTTTGAACGACTTGCCGGTGGCGCGTCGTCGTAAATTGTTAGCGACGAAAGCACCGTCGCGCAGCGCCGTTTGGGCCATGCCGCTGAAGGGTGTGTTGGCATTGTCACCAATCACAAAAATATTGTCTTCGGCTTGGAGGTAAATATCGACGGCAACTTTTCCGCGCCCGGTTACAACAAAGTTATTTTGGCTGAAAAAAGGATGGTTGGTAACACCGGCGGTCCAGATGACCGTATGGCTGCGGATTGGCTTGCCGTTGACCGTTAAATCGTCAGCGCTGGCAGCCTGAACGGCGCTGCCAAT
>CAYZSM010000144.1:0-2581 GCA_964481105.1 uncultured Candidatus Saccharibacteria bacterium
TGCTAGTGATACCGGTGGCGGCGGTAATGGCGCCGGTGGCGTTGATGGTGAAGGCGTTAGCGGTGCCGACGGTGAGGGTACCATCTACGTCCAAATTGCCCAAAATACTGGTGGCCACGCCAACCTTTGCAATTGTGACCGCGCTAGCATTGGCAGTGCCTAAGCTGACCGCACCGCCGCTCAAAGCGTCAAATACTGGACTCAGGAAACTGGTGTTGGCCTGGCCAGTGCCGGTGATCCGGAAGTTGGCACTTTGGTTAACGCTGTTTTGGTTGAGGATAGAGCTGCCATCGGCGCCGGTAAATTGCCAGCTGTCAGCACCATTGGTGTGCGACCATATCAGCGAGGCTGTCGCACCGGCATTAAGTGTAATACCGAGCAAAGTAAAGCTGGTTGTACCAATGTTGGAAATGTAGATAATCCGGCCATACGTGGTGTTAGCACTAGGAGCGGGAACGGTAAGCGTCTGGCTAGCGGTAGTTTGGGCGATAGAAATTGCGGAATAAATATCGACTGTTGTAGTGTTGGCACCAATTGAGCCGCCGGTGTTAAAGTTGCCGAGCGCCAGCACCGTATTAACCGTAGCGCCATTATTGGTAAACAGAGTGCCGGAACCGGCCGAAGCGCCAATTGTAAAGTTCCCTTGGATGGTAGTATTAACGCCGGTCTTTCCAACCGTAATCGCTGCTGGAGCGTTGGTGCCAGTGCCAATCAGTATACTGCCGGCGGTGCCGCTGCCGGTCTTAGCCCCGACATCCAGCGTAATATTGCCTGAGCTGGCGTTGCCGCCGCTGGCGTCACCCGATTTAATAGTGATCGCACCGCTGGTGTTGTTGCTACCGGTGGCGGCATTGCCTGTCTGGATTGATATACTGCCAGTATTGCCGCTGCCCGAAGAAACAGCCGTTTGGATTGTCACGCCGCCGGTCGCTGCCTGCAATGTCGTACTGCTGGCACCGCCAGCCGTACCACTGCCGATGGTGACACTCGTAGCCACCGCCGAGCCGGTAGTGGCACCAGTGCCGATAGTCAGCGCGCCGCTCACAACATCCAAAGAGGGGCCAAGGAAGCCGCCATTAGCCCGACCAACGCCGCTGATGCGGAAGTTGGCGGTCTGATCAGCTGAGTTTTGGTTCTGAATATAGCTGCTAGATCCACCGTCGACTCCGGCATTGGTCCAGCCGAAACCATTCCAGAGCAAGGTAGCCGTACTGTTGGCGTTCATCGTAAAAGAAGTACCGCCGGTAGGTGCCAACGTGAACGAATTGGAGCCATTAACAGCCGTGATATATAGGATACGCCCCGTTACGGTTTGGGTCGGTGCCGGAACGGTAACGGTTAGACTGGCCGCCGTGGCATTAACCGGAATAGTGCTGTTGTTGTCAACTTTGGATTGGCTGAGCGTAAAGCTTGTGCCGCTGCTTTCAGTCGTACTGGATGTAAAGGCCGTGGAAGTTATAGTGACCAGGCCTTGAACTCCGGTACCGGTACCAGCTCCGCCCTGCACAGCCACATTCGCGCCGTTGGCATTGCCGGTGCCACCGGCGTTTCCACCTTGCAAAGTAAGCGTTCCGCCACTAAAGGCCGAAGCGCCGCTGCCGGCCGTGCCGCCGGAAATTGTTAAGTTACTACCGACGGCATTGCTGGTACGCGTTTGGACAGTCAGTGTGCGAGTACCGGCAACTTCACTAAATTGAGCTTGTGAGGTGTTAAAGGTTACATTGCCGCTGCCGGCCTGGATTGTTGTTGCGCTGGTAGTGTTTGTTGAACCAATAGTTACTGTCTCGGCGGCAGCACCGGTTCCTAATTGAATCGTATGAGCGGTAGCGCCATTAAACAGATTGACCGTGGCACTTCCTTCGGCGGTAAAGCTGGCTCCGGTATTCCCGATGCTGACAGCGTTCGCTGTGCTGGTGCCCAAGCTGAGGGTGCCGGCAGTAATGGTGTCGACTGAGGGAGTTAATACGCTGGTACCAAAGTATCCAGTACGGAAGGCCGTGCCGGAAAGACCAATATCCACGCTGTTGTTACTAGTTGGCTGGATCACTTTGCTAACGTTCAGCGAGCCGGTAGCATCAAAGTATCCCTGCAAAGTCGGCGTGGCAGTGGAATCATATATATCTATGACATGCGCGGCAGTGCCGGTAGTCCCCTTCACTGTTAAGGCCACGACACTTGCGGTGGTCGGGGCGATGGTATTGCGAGCTGAGGTCAAGGGGTTTTGGATAATACAGTCTGAGCAGGTGTTGGCGGCAGTGGCAGCTACGAAGGTAGGAGCACCAGTGCCATTACTTTGGAGTATCTGGCCAGCCGTGCCAGCAGCCGTAAAGGCATAAGCTGTACCGGTACCGTAGGCTATCCCGCCCTGGGTGGAAGTGGCGGTAGAGTTAGTGCCACCGTTGGCAATACTTAAGGTGGTATTGAAGTAGGTGGCACTGTTACGGTCAACCGCCGTTGAGCTAACGACACCAGAGCTATTAGTTACAAGTAAGCCACCATTACCGCCATTCGTGAGGCCAGATCGGAAGAGAGTAGTGTAGGGAAAGAGTGTACGTCCTGTTGTAGATCTCGGTGGTAGCCG